>JAOUKW010000356.1 GCA_029882335.1 Candidatus Heimdallarchaeota archaeon
ATAAATTTTGCCTTATCTTTTGAAATAATGAATTATCTTTATCACCTGTAAGAATTATTTTAATGTATACAAATAGAGCCAAATAAAGGTATATCACGTCCAACCATATATTTTTAGAAACAAAATATCTGTTGTGCAATACCATGGGTATTGATAGAGTGATTACAAAAAACCGAAAACCTATATCAGGATATCTTTTTCTTTGCAAATAAAATGCTATACTTACTAGTACAAGTGAAATACCTGTGTATAATGCAATCCAAAAATGAGAATCATACAAATGGTTATGAGTGGCTGCAAGTAATGAAAAACATACTCCCGTATATAAGAATAAATAGGGGATTTTTATATATTTAACTGGATTTGAGAGAATTGGCTCAAGTGGATAGAGATTTGGTAGATGGTCACGGATAAATATGATAAATTCTACAAACAAGTAAACTAGAATAAATACTATCAAACTTTCACTGTTGAAATATTTATGACGTAACAAAAAGTTTGCATTTCTAAAATAATACATTTGCTGTATATAGATAAAACTATATGCATATGCGAATCCAAACAAAAACAATCGATTCATTCTTCTAAATATTAACGATTTTCTGTATTCGAAAATTAACTTTCCCCTAAAGGCAGAAAAAATCTCATAAGATATAAAAATACTCGCTGGAATTACAATTGTTATCAACACAAAATCATAATATTCTAAATATGTATTATACGCAGCAATGCTATATGAAATAATTAAACCTATATTTAGTAATAAATACACAATATTGGTTAAGTTAATTGATGAATTTTCTTTTAAGTGATATCTTCTTTTTTCTAATTTCTTTGATGAGGGCGATATATTAATTTCGTTATGATTTTTGGAATAATCTTGATCTTTAATATATTCCTTTACTAAACTATCTGATGAACCCATCAAATTAATTACCGCGATTACTTCATCATTAGTAATTTTAGTAGATTTATTTAAATCCCTTAATTTATTAAAGATAATATCTTGTGTTTCTAAAACAATTGAATAGGCATCTTTAATTCCTGCTTTAACGAGTTTGTGGTTTAAATCATCAAGGAAATTTGATAAAATCTCTGCTGAATCACCAGACAAGGCGATATTTAATTTTTCAATAGTCATGATTTTGCCTCCATTGCTTTAATTTCTTCTTGATATCGAATAATAATTCTTCTCAAAATAAACTTGCTATTCCTCAATGCTATTAAAACTAGTATTAGGCTATTAAAACCTGTAAAATATATCAAATATACTGGAGTAGATTGGGAGTAAAAGATCAATAACGCAAATACTGATCCAAATAAGCGAATGTCCAGAGAACTTCTAGAAATTAGAATTAACAATAAAGAAATCGTAAGAAATAAATTTGGAATTAAATAACTGTTTATTGAAATATTTTGATAATCTGAATTATTAATCCAATATATTGTTCGATTTTCATATAAATTCAAAGAAAATACGCTAAGTATAATTGTACAAAAAATAAGTAGTGACTTAAATTGAAATATATCTGTTGATTTATTGGGTAAATAGCTTAATGGATAAAATTGTGATACATTTTCTCTATAGTATATTGTAAATTCAAGTATTATGAAAGTACTAAAACAATGAGCTAAAACAAAATTCAGAGTTCTATCATACCCTCCAAAATAAAATCCATTATATAATGTGCTCTCAAATTTTGATAGGATAGTGGATAAAAATATACCATATACATTTCCTCGAAATAAATTTCTGTTCCAAATTCCTAAATATGCAATTCCATTAAATACATTATACACACCATCAATCATTTCAATCACAATAAATATGGCAACTGCAATATAAACAAAGGAAACTTCAAACATTACTATAAGAGGTAATAATAAAATTAGGACTATATTTGGCAGAAATAATGCTATATACAATAAAACTTGATTAATAATTCCGGATGAATTTTTAGTTAACTTATTTGTTTTTTCTTGTATTGTTATATCTTCGTGTTTTGGAATGTAATGATCAGCTAGAGATTCTGGATGTCCTATTCTTTCTATAATCTGTAATATTTCTGTTACATCAGACTTTTTATCATTAACTTTTATTTCTTCTAAAATCCCAGTCTCAATCTCTGAAATAATTGAATATGCATTATTGATTTTCAACTCATTTAACATTGAATTTAGTTCTGCAAAATATGAATTAAGAGTTGATATTCCCTCTGGTGTTATTTTTTGTAATGGATATTCAATATTCTTCATCAAATTGCAGACCTCCTTGGAATCTTCAAATCGTCAAACTTTGACTTACTCAAATTCTTGCGTTGAACTGAAAACTCAACACTAACAATTAATAATACAATGCTTGTTAATAATTGAAATATTATTTCATGACTTCCCATCATAATAAACACTGCTAAAGCAATATTCCAAAAATAATATTGAAAACCAAACTTAATTTTGGATTTAATAGACAACAATAATGATAATATGATGAAAGGATAACATAGCATATCTTGTGAAAAATATAATAATTGAGCTATAATCAATAAGAGATATGAAGGATGCAATTTGTAAATGCCGAATGATACTTTATCATCTAAGGGGTATAATCCTTTTGTATTATCTCTAATAAATAGAATAAGTTCAAAGATAAGATAAGTACTTATCCATCTAATAATTAATGATGTATCTGTAATAGTTGTTGTTATAGGGTAAGAATAATAAAACAGGTCATCATAAATTATATTATATGAAGGAAATGTAATTTCAATCAATATAGCAAGTAAAGTTAATACAAATACCACATGTTTCATTAACCTTCTATATTTCAACATAGTTTGTTTTGAAACATATAATTTACCTGTAATACCTGAATAAAATTCCAGTATGCTGTAGTAAATAAAACTATATAAACATAATATGTAAAAGTCATATCTATCAAAATGATATTTATAACCAATAGAAATGGAATTATTAATTACTGCTATTAAGATAATTACTGGTGCAAATAAAATCAAATAGATTAATAATGATTTGAAATATCCTCTACTTATTTTATTGATTTCTGCTTTATTATGCTTACCATTCTCTAGTTTAGTTGTCTGTCTTTCAATTCTAGTAATAGATCCATATTTTCTTACTATTTCCTTCACATCATCTAAAGTAGGTTTTGTTGTTTTACCTAAATTATTAATTTCAGTTATTAATACTTTTTCAATGTCTGCTACTACAGAATATGCATCAACTACTTTTGCTTTGACTAATTTTGAATTATAATTATCTAAGAAATTAGCCAAATACTCTGCTGCATCTCCAGATATGGAGATCTTATTATCAATATGTGTCATTATTTTTTCCTCCTTGCTTTGTCAAAATCAAGATCTTCCTCGTGATATTCAAATACTTTGAGAAATAACTTCATTTCGTCAATCATCATTTCAAGGACTTTCCATCCATCCTCTTCAAGCTCAATGGTTTTTTGTATTCTTGAGCCAACTGCAATACTTTTAGTTTGTATATATCCTGCAAGCTTCAATCTATCAATTGCAGAATAGATCGTTGGTAATGGTGGAACAAGATTTTCTCCCCATTCATCAGCAAGTTTTTTGCTTATTGAATATGGATATACTTTTTCTGTTGAAAAAGCTGCTTGATAAAGGATGGCAAGATCCAAAAGAGACCCTCTCAAACGACCATTCCAAAAGGAAATGTATTCTTCTGGAGTCCTCTTTTTGTCACTCATTACTTAGATAGGGATAATTATATATATAAATATTATGAGTTTCATAATATATTACTATGAGTTTCATAATATATTACTATGAGTTTCATAATATTTAATTATTTTGCACAAAAAAATACAGTATTTTGTAAGAATCTTGTTAACAGTCTTAATTTATAATAATATATGAAAATCGCTGTTCTCAAACTAATTTATTAAGAAAATTATTTAGACTTGAAGAACAAAATAAAATTATGATCTGTAATAATTGTGGAATCCATTTGGAAGATACAGCAAAATTCTGTACAAGTTGTGGAAAAGAATACAGCGCTGAGATTTCAAAACAAGTGCCTGAATCAAGTACATCATCTGAGGTTTCAAATTGTGGTTTTTGTGGTGTATCCGTTAGTTTAAACGATCAATTTTGTACTGCTTGTGGAAATAATCTCAAGGAAGTTACACAGGAATATGTTGTTGATGCTCAGACTCATCAACCATACATCCAATATCAAGCTGCTGAATTTACTGTTCAACAAAAAATTCTTGCACTCACTGCGACTTATATTATTAA
>JAOUKW010000357.1 GCA_029882335.1 Candidatus Heimdallarchaeota archaeon
TGCGAGTGACTTCAGAGCAATTGCACTGACATCATTTGCAGCAATAACATTTTTGATAGCCGAAGTGATGTTTACAGGGTATTATGGTCATAAATCAGATAGAAATGGTGTAAAACCCATCCTCACCTTTGCTACGTTTGGTGCTGCTATAGTATTAGTTACTTATGCACCTGCACCACTAATTCTAATTAGCTTTCAAGGTTGGACTGCAGTAACTCTAATGGTTCTCTATTTAGCATTAATTCACTTCCTACATGGAATTGTAGCTTCGGGTAAAGTATCTCCATCACTTGGATTTATCAATTATAACTCAACTGATCATAATAGAGCACTCAGAATGGGTATCTATGATAACGCAATTCTATATGGAAGAGCAGTAGGAATGCCATTAGGAGGATTACTATGGTATTGGATGGCTGTTGATGAACATGGCATTTCTGTAGAAGAACAAGGTAGAAGAATAGCAAAAACATTCCCATTTCTTGGAATAATTCTTGTTATTGCAGGAATATTGATTGTAGTTGGTATTAATAATACACCAAAACATGATGAAGTACATCCATTTTCACTAAAAGAAGATATTACTTTAGCAGCAAAAGTAATGCTAGAAGAAAAGAGAAAACCATTACTAGCACCTTGGTTAGCTTTGGCTGCATTAATTGGATCTGTTTCATTATGGGGTCCATCAATTGCTTTTAGGTCTTCTGAAGGTGAAGAACGCAGTATCATTGCATTAATTCCAATAATAGTGATCATTCTTGCACTTGCTCTACCGGCTCCTTATTGGGGTCATTTAGCAGATACTAAAGGTAGAAAGATTGTTTTAAATATTGGACTATTAGGTCTTCCATTACTAGGGTTAGGTGCACTAATTGGTTTTCCATTTTACAAGGATAATTTTTCTTTAAGTAATCCAATATTTTTGTTTGCAATTACACCAGGGATTATGCTTATATCAGGTTTAGTGCCAGTATTAATGGGTGCACTTGGAGATACAGCAGATAAAAACGTACACGATGATGGACAAGTCATGTCAGGTTATCATTTTATCATTGCCATGGGTGAAATTATAGGAATTCTTATTGGAGGTCTTGTTATTGGAGTATTTGCACTACTACACAAAACAATTGGATTATTCGAAACAGAACAATCAGCACTTATTTCAGGATTTTTATTATTTGAGTTTGTACTATTAGTTATAGTTGTAATTGGTATCATTAAAATACCAGAACAACCGGAAGAAACCGAATAATACAATATTTCATTATTTTAATGCTTTCATACTCACTGATATTCTTTTTCCATCAATTTTTAATACTTTTACATCAACAATTTCCCCAATTTTAACTATGTCACTTGGATGTTTAACATATGAATTTGATAATTGTGATATATGAATGAGTGCGTTTGCTTTTACACCGATATCAACAAATGCTCCAAAATCAGTAATATTATTTATTTTCCCTTTTAAAATCATTCCTAATTCTAAATCTTCCAATGTTAAAACATCAGATCTAAAAATATTCCCACCAAGTCCAGATCTTGGATCTATACCTGTATTTACAATAGAACTAATTATTTCATTAATATTTGTTGAACTTATATTTAGTTTTGATTGTAATTTCTCAATATCTTTATTCTTTAAACCTTTTAATTTTCGTTTTATTTCGTCGAAAGTAGATTTTTCAGCCAAATTATGGATTGTGAAACCAACTTCATTCAGTATTCTTTCTGCAAAATCGTATGATTCAGGATGTACAAATGTATTATCTAATGGATTATCACCACCATATATACGTATGAATCCTGCTGATTGCTCAAAAGTCTTTGAGCCAAATCCTTTTACCTTTAATAATTGATTCCTATTTGAAATTAAATTGGTAGATCGATATGCAACTAGATTTTTGGCTATTGATGGTGTAATTCCAGAAACATAACTTAATAATGTATTAGATGCTGTTTTTACATCCACACCAATTTGATTAACAACATCTTCAGTTACACCATTTAATGTTTCCTGCAATTGTTTTTGATTGACATCATGTTGATATTGTCCAATACCTAAAGATTTTGGATCAATCTTAATGTACTCTCCTAATGGATCCTGAACTCGTCTTGCAATTGAAATTGCACCTCGCAGCGACACATCTAAATCAGGAAATTCGTCTTGTGCTATTTTACTAGCCGAATAAACAGAAGCACCGACTTCCGAAACAATTGAGTATTCCACTGAAGTTCCTTTAATACATTCAACAATAATCTTTTCAACATCTCTTGATCCAGTACCATTACCAATAACAATCTTCTTGACCTTAAAATCTTTAATTAACTCGTTGAAAATTTTTTGTGATTTTGATGAACTCTTAGTATCGACTGTTGATACTTTAAGTACATCCCCTTTTTCATCTATCACTGCTACTTTTGTACCAGTTCTAATACCGGGATCTAATCCCATGATAATCACATTTTTCAGTGGAGATTGGTAAAGTAAATCATACAAATTATTCCCAAAAACACTGATTGCTTGTTTTTCTGCAGTTTCTATATAGTTTGACCAAACAGACCTTTCAAGACTTGTTTTAAAATATCGAGTATAACATGTAGAAATTGAATCTGTTATTATTTCTTTTTGTTCGTTTTTCATCTTTGATTTAATAAAATTAGACTCCGCAATCTCAACAAACTTCTCTTTTGGTATGTCATATTTGACTTTTATTTGACCTCGATTTACTGCTCTTTGCAATGCCAATAGTTGATGAGGTTTAATCTGTGTTATAATACCTATATTTTCTTGATTTATTATTTCAGTCTCATCATTTTCTTGTCCCTCATATCCTTTTTTCGCTTTTCTTTTTTCTTTTGGAATTATTTCAACATTAATCTTAGTTGACTTCATTGACTCCATCACAGATGTTTCTCTTGTAGATTTATCAAGATTTATTCTTTCTGCTATTAAATCAATTAATGATGATTTAACCTCATCAATCTCAATATTATTCTTTTGTGCAAATATGCGAAAGTTTTCATTTAAGTCTGATTTAAAATTTGTACCTAATACTTCAATGCATAATGGTTCTAATCCTAGTTTTCTTGCTTTATCAGCTTTTGTCTCTTTCTTTGTTTTATATGGAGCATATATTTCTTCTAATTCAGTCATAGTTTTTGCTGTTAACAACAAAGACTTTAGTTCATCAGATAATTTCCCTTGTTCCTGTAAAGAGCTTAGTACTTTTGCTCTTCTTTCATTCAATGCATCAAGCCTATTATGTTCCTTTACAATATCCCGAATATTAGTCTCATCTAGCATCCCAGTTACTTCTTTTCGATACCTTGCAATAAAAGGAACAGTTGCACCTGTATTAATTAACTCAATGGTAACCTTTACCTGATCGTATCCAAATGATAAGTTATTAGCTACTTCTTGAAAGACATCCACGATTCAAATTTCATTTCATTTTATTTGGTAATGTCGATGTATCCATATATTTAACTTAATTATTTACTAAAAATTGAAAAATAAGTGTATTAACAATCTCCGGCTTTTCATGTTGAACCCAATGTGTAGCTTCAGGAACCAATTCAGCTTTCCCATTATTACAGTACTTTAATGATGCTTCAGCCATATCCACTTTTAAAAATTTATCTTCTTTCCCCCAAATAATCAATACTGGACAAATTACTTCTTTATTTATCATTTTAGTAGCACGCATTGAACGATACCAATTAAGCATACTCGTTATGCAACCTTTTTGCTCCCAAGATTTACTGTACTGCTTCAAATCATCTTCAGTAAAAGTACCAGGTATTGCTGATTTAGTTAGGGATCTTTTTAGATTTTTAAAATTTTCTTTCTTCAATTTTCTCTCTGGTAAAAATGGAAGTTGAAAATATACCATGTATTTGCTATTATTTTTTTGTTCTTGATCAGTTTTTAAAAAATATCTAAAAGTACTGGGATGAGGAGAATTTAGTATTATTAACCTATTTACAATATTTGGATGATGAGAAGCAACCCACCATGCAATTACTCCACCCCAATCATGTCCAACCAAATTAACCGGCTTGTCGGTATAATTCTTGATTAATTCAACAATATCTTGGGTCAAAACGTCTGTCTTGTAATGTTTTTTTCCCTTTGGTTTATCACTTAAATTATATCCTCTTTGATCGGGTACAATTACATAATAACCTTGTTGGACAAAATAATCAATTTGATACCTCCAAGAATACCAAAATTCAGGAAATCCATGCAGAAATAAAATAATTGGTTTTGATTTATCACCAAA
>JAOUKW010000358.1 GCA_029882335.1 Candidatus Heimdallarchaeota archaeon
AGTTAAATTTCCCGTACTTTATTGGTTCTCGCTCTAGTTCAGGTAAACGACCGGCTCGTGGATCGTCTCACTACGATCGACTTTTACGCGAGAGTACAACTTTTCGGTAAGAACAATGTCAGCGGAATCTTATTATTATAGTTGGATAAATTTTGATTTTTTTGCTGATAATCAACTCACATACTCGCCATATAAACTTGTTGCAGCATATAATAATCACGATATAATTGTAGTTTGGGAGCAAGATGATACCGAGTATAAACCGTCCTTAAAAAATGGACAATTACTTTGTGTAATTCTTAATCAATTTAATCAAATACAACAAATTCAGTGGGTAATTGATGAACCCAGGTTATTTATTCGAGATAATAATAGAAATGTTCTTTGGGATCCTTATCAAAACGAATTGGTTTTAGATCTTGGAAAAAGTTCTCAAATTAGATTTATTAGAAAATTAAACGACGAGTACATTATTCTATATGAAAATGGTGACTTACAATGGGGTAAAAGACATCATCGAAATACAGATAGTTCTTTGATTTGGAATACAGAAAGCTCGATTAATATATATCCAAATATCTATTCATTCAATAATGATGATGATTTAATTTCAACACCATATAGGGTAAACAGAGCAGAGAGAAGATTAAAGAGGAATTTAGAAAGTAATAATGGGATAAAAATCCAAGGAGAATTAATACAGGTAAATCATGACGAAGTAATTCCAGAATTATTATTGCCAAAAGGTCTTGGATATCAGTTAAACCTCCAAGATGATATTATTTTGCATAATTATTCAGATATGGTACTCTTTCGTACTTCGAAATTTACAATTATAATTGCTAAAAATGTACCCTTACCTCATGGAGTAATTATCAGGTCGGAATATATGAATGCAATATATATTTCAACTCCATTAAATTATTTTATTTGTTATACTGAAAATGATGAATATGTAGTTTATAGAAAAAATGATAAGATTGTTATTGAAAATAATAGACAAATACAACATACTCAATTAGCGATAAGAAGATTACTACCATATTTTTATCTTAATATGAAACCACAATTGGATTATTGTAGAGGAGATTGGGAAAACGGCTATATTATCATATCAGACAATCCCAGTAATTATACTTTTTATGATATAGTCTCATTTAATGGATCATATTTTACTCAAAAACAAGATGATAAGAATTATTATTGCTTAATAGAAGAAAATGGACAATATTGTTTAATTTGGTATAGAGGCGAAAAATACCCACTTGGTACTTTGCAACTTCAAAATTTAATTGATCCAGATCAATCAAAAATTACTATTTATAATGTTAATAAAATTGAAACAGGCTCTAAGGAAAAATTTCTTGAAGTCGAGGAAAAAGAAATAGTTAAGGCATATCCATTATTCTTACCGGAATGGAACGAAATTGACCTATGGATTCATTATAATGGTAGAAGGTTATATTTACAAAAAATTTCAGAAACTATTGCATTTTTATTATTTGACAGAATTACATTACAGAATAACATTGAACTGCTTGAATTATATGAGGAAGTATCTGAAGAATATGCATTCTTAAAGTATGGTAATTTAAATATTGAGTATCATGGCAACTTATTTCATTATGAAGGAGTATCACCAATATGGCTTTTACAAAAAGATTTGGGATTATTGATAACAGCAAATATAGATCAGGAGGCATACATCTGGGATTTAAATCAGAAAATCCAATTACCAATTGGGAATTTCCCTGTTAAATTGCCTTATTCATTTGCTTTTGCAAACAATCGCCGTTTTGTTGCAGGAATAAGCTTTTCTGTAAATGAAAAAATATTTTTATCAGCAAATAAAAATTTCTCTAAAATAGAATCAGAGTATCCTATAATTACTTGCCATGTCTATGATATTGAGAGAAAGAAGCATTTTAGTAGAAATTATCGTTTTCCAATAAAGATAATAAATAAAGATATTTCAATTGAATTTATTGACAAAACGATTGTATTTTTATTTCCTTCATTTATCGATTTGGATAACCAAACCAAAATTATATTTGATACAGAGAAGAATAAATTTAGTATCTCACATTTATCTAAACATAAAAGATACTGGATAACACATTCTATTAACTCACCCTTCAATCTAATTCAAAAAGCAGAAGAGTTTCCGGTTGAACCAAACCCCGAAATTAAAAGAGAATTTCAGATGAGACGATCTATGATCGCCGATAGAGATTTGGTTAGAAAATCAGATCAAATTGTAATTGGTTCTATTTTTCAAGGTTTCCAGTTAATAGAGCAAAAATCGAATTCTTTACTTTATTCAGATGAAAAGACCACAGAAATTCAACTTCCATATTTTTACAACGATATATTCAAACCAATTAAAGTTGAGTTAAACATGTATGAGCTATTTGGAAACGATGAATTGTTAAATTTGCCAAATCTATCAGAAATTCCAATTTTAATGATAGGAAAATTTGATCTACTTCGACAGGATGAAGCCTATCTGAATCGGTTAAAGGAGGGATTAAACTATTTAATAAATTTAGAATGTTCCCACGATGAGACAGGAATTTCATTTTCACAAAATAAAGTAGAAATATATCAATCTAGATTGGAATTATTATTAGAAGCAATAGATGATTTATTAGTGCAATTTAGAGATTAAACTTTATCTTTCTCAATAGTTCTTGATACTTCAATGCATGGTGTGGATGAGAAAGCCTCAAGTGTTGTATACAACCATTTATTCGCAATAATTCATCTTCTTTAATTTGATAATCCTCTATACTTTTAAGATTATGAATTGCAGCACGTAAATTTCTTCTCCAAATTCTTGGTACCTTTGGTTGACCGGAATTCATTATTAGACCGGTTATTTCTTGGGAATGTTGTTTACCCTTGATTTTAGTTTTCTTAGCATTAAGTTTAAACCCATGTAAATCCAGTGTTTTTTTTAGTATATACAGCAGTGGTTTTATTTTAGCTTTTCCATCAGAAGTTGAGAATGTTAAATCATCTGCATATCGAGTATACATAAACCCTATTGATTTAGATCTTTTCAATAACTGGATATCAATTTTATTAAACATGATATTTGCCAATACAGGACTTGTTGGTGCACCTTGTGGCAAATATCTATCTGAAGATAGAGAAAAAATAGTTTTATTTTTCAACTGTATCTGCTTTGCTTCCTGTTTTGTTGTTAATAATGCAAAATATGTGGAAATTTCTCCACTGTAGCCTAAGTTCTTGAATGCAGATCTCACTTGGTAATAGTTGATACTAGGAAAAAAATCTTGAATATCTGCATTAACTATAATTTTATTTTTCTTGTGTACTGATGCATTATCATAGATGTTTACTTTTTTCCTAAACCCAGTAACACATTCTAATAAGGGAATTTTATCAAGTACATCCTCTTTTATGCTTTGTTGAATAGATTTTAAATATTTTTTTGGTGCAGAAATTTTCCTAAGACCACCTGATTTCTTGACGAATTCAAAATCAAAATAATGTAGGTACGTAGAGGTTTTATTATGAAATGTTAACCAACTTAGTTTCGAACGAGTAATATTAAAATGATTGCAGAATGTATTATAATTATCCAAAATTGGTAGATTGTATTTCTGAAGTTTTTCAATATCAGTATCCTGTTGATTTAACCAACTGGAAACACCATAACCTAAATGAAAGATTCCATCAGGTTTTGTAATTATCTTGGATCTGATAGCTGGTAATTTTTCTTTACGTGACTTTTTTAAATCTTTTAATTTCGCTAAATATTCTTTTTCTAGGAGTTCTATAGGAGATTGATCCTCTTTATCAGGGAGATGTAATTCATACTTTCTTTTAGAAATTTCTTCTTCTAATCGTTTTATACGCTCCATAGTTTGTGGATCAGGTACAGATATATCGCTGGACCATAATCCTAATCTAATTAGATTTTGGATTTGGTCGTTAAAAGTCAATCGCGTTTTGTTACTCAATAAAAACACCCTCCATTAAGAGAATAGCATAGTGAGCACGAGTGTGAATACATGGGTATTTCATTAAATTTCTTGTAGTACAAGTACAACTAATAGAATGTAGTAATTTATTCTTGATTATTATTTTAGATAAAACATCTAAAAACTCTACTGAACATATTGTTTCGTCTACATGTTGTATTTTCGAGAAATTAGATTGAAAATTTGAAATTAAACTCTCGATGTATATATCTTCTTCAGTAACCTCTTTTAATTGTTCTTTAAATAAATATCGTTTTTTAATATGAGTCCCA
>JAOUKW010000359.1 GCA_029882335.1 Candidatus Heimdallarchaeota archaeon
TTTGTTGTTTTTTTTGACTCTGGAAACTTGGGTCTAAGAAAATCTTGATGTAAAATGATGAAATTCTTTAATATGAGAGGGTCTATGATCTGTGTTGGTTTCACTAGTCATTTAAGACCCTCACCTTATTATCTAGTTCGATTCTAGCTCAGACTAGTGTATCCATTATTGATTTCTGATAAACCAGAAATCATTGAGCCTATCGGCTCAAACTCTATTAAAATATTTTTTGGACATGCTTCATAATATATAATTAATTGGAAATTATGGCAATTCATCGATTATTTAATTGATTAATTTCATATTAACGTAGTATGAGGATAATGTTCTACAAAATAAGTAGGTTTCTTGATTTTAATATTTTATGTGGTAGTTTGTCAAACAAATACATACAAATACATTAAAAAATATCCAACATATGTTTGGTTTTTGCAAATAATATTCACTTAATATTCATAAATGGCGGAAATTATACATTTTTTCCTACAAAATAGAGTCGCGTCATAATCGCTGAACATAATGTTTTTTACTAGTTAAACCAGTATGAATCTAATTACATAACTGTATATTAATTACTTTAATATAGTTACTCAATATATTTATTAAGTTGTGTTATAATGGAAATAAGAAGAATAGATGAAAGAAGAGTTGGCAAAGAGAAAAATAAGACCTCCGGAAGATTTAGAATTAAACCCTCATTTGAGCACTAAGGACGCATTAAAGCAATATCAGAGGGAATTAGAAAAATTAGATCCGAATACTGAGGAATTAACAAATTTGACACAATCCTATCAGTTGGATACTGAAAAAGAAGTTGAGGTTGCGGAATATCAATCACCTGAGAAGGAATCTGATAACTTGGACAATTATAGTTATTTTATTAATTCTATGGGTAAAATTATATTCTTACCAAACCAAGACTTAGAAGAACAATAAGTTTGTAATAAGAATTGAAGTAACTGTCTGCTTTACTGTGATAAAATCGTGAGTGATTATATTTTTCACTACAAAAAAACATTTCACTTTTTTCTATAGGTGCGCGAGTAAACCTATGGGATCGTTAATATTTTCAGGAATATTAGCTTAACAATCACCTACAATAAAAGTATAGTTTTGTTTTTTTGCATATAATTACTAAATGTTAATATGATATAATGAGTATACTATATTATGAAGAAAGAATTGGTTAGGTCGAGCGAATTATCAATTGATGATTTATCAATACAAACAGTTGATATAGAAAAGGTCAGCGATTTGGGGTCTTATACAGTACCTCGTGTCGAAGAGATAGATGTTAAACAAATGGATTTGGAAGATATAGAGAATACCGTATCTCATTATGGAAGTCCAAAAAAAGAAGAGGTACAAGACAATTATACTTATTTCTTTAGTTCAATGGGTAAAATAATCAAAATAAACGATTTAGAGGAATAATTTAGAAGTATATTATATTAAAAGTTCATTTTTAAGAAAATTTTGATTTTACCTGATCAATAATTGATTGCATAATTACTTCAACTTCAGAAGCAATGGGCTTCAATTCATCAATTTCTATAATATTGAAAATTGCTGTTGGTTTTATTGCAGATACAACAATGGTGTTATTTTCTGTTTCATATACTAGTACATTGCAAGGCAGAAGTAAACCCATTAGGGGATTGACATCCATTACTTTATTTGCTCGTGGAGGGTTGCATGCTCCCAGGATTTTATATTTTCTCTTTTCAAGATTTAACTTTTCTTTCATTACATCCTGAACATCAATATATGTTAATATACCAAAACCTTGTTCAGCTAATAATTCTTTTACTGTTGATTCAACCGTATCAAAATCAACACGGGCAGATAATTCTACAGAAATATCAATTTCCATATCTGAATATAGGCATAATAATTAAAAAAATATTGGTTATCTATAAGCTACCTAGAGTTTTTTGTTAGTGATAAAAAATATGGTTGTAAATATTTATTAACTAAAATATGTCTAAATTGTTCAAACTTTTGTTAATGAATCGAATTTCTGATTTTATAAATTGACTGAACTTCTTCTTCTTCTATTCATAATTGAGACTAGTAGTGTTATTCCCATAAGTTGTAATAGTGGAAAATCTAAAAATCCGCTATCAACAAATTCTGGTGTTGATGGAATTGGACTCGGTGGTTTAGCATTTACGTTAACAACGACTGAATCTGTAACTATATTTCCATTTGTGTCGTACACATTGATAATAAAAGTGTATGATCCTACTTCTAATCCATCTACATTTACAGTTATTGTCCCATTTGTCCAACGAATTGTTGCTATAAATTCAGCACCGTCCTTAGTTACATTATATACTCCAGGATTAACATCGCCAACATTCCATTGAATTTCATTACCTGTAGATTCAAACTCGTATGTAATGTCATCTGGAGTTGATATGACTGGTAATATTTCTTCTGCGTAAACTTCCACAATAACTGAATCTATCCCTACATTATCTTCTTTATCATACACGAATATGGTGAAATTGTGTACACCCACATCGATTCCATCTATATCGACAGTTATAGTACCATTTAACCATGCTGTTGGACTAACAAAAGAAGTATTATTTTGAGTGACTTTATATACATCTGGATTATTATCACTTACCTCCCATTCAATGCTATTTCCAACAGTATTGACCTCAAAGCTCGTATCCGTCGGTGATGATACTTCAGGTATAATTGGTGAAAGAAAACCCCCATCAAAAATAGTCCAACCAAAGGTGTCAATTAAATATTGTCTTGCACTGGCATTTGTGTATTTAGAAAGTCCGCCACTAAATAAAATACTAATTTGAAGATTTAAGGAAGACCATCCTTCTAATAAATGATCGTAATTTGAATAGTTTAAAGTTACACCAGAAAACATAGAACTCATTATAGTAACTCCCGATACATCCCAATTACCAAGTGGTTGATTGAATGCTGAAGTCATATAAAACATTGATTGCATAGTAGTAACTCTAGATACATTCCAATCTCCAATAGGTTGATTGAAAACAGTAGCATCGTAAAACATAGATTTCATAGTGGTAACCCTAGATACATTCCAATCTCCAATAGGTTGATTGAAAGAAGTCGCTAGATAAAACATATTTGTCATATCAGTAACACTAGAAACATTCCAATTTCCGATGGGTTGATTAAATATGAGAGCAGAATAAAACATACCATACATATTAGTCACACTGGATACATCCCAATTATCGAGCGATTGATTGAATAATACTGCTCCCCAAAACATAGATTTCATATTTGTTACACTAGAAACATCCCAATTATTCAGGTTTCCAGTGCTACCTAGACTAACAGCTTGTGCAAAAGTTCCTGCTAAATTAGTAGTTTCAGATAGATCTGGTACATCTGATGCAGTGAGTACCAAATTGGAGCATCCAAAAAAATAATTTCCAGCATTCCCTAAGCTCATATTTCCCCACTGAGAGATTTCAATGATCTTATAGCTATCCGGTCCGTTATTAAATCTCCAACCACTGAGGTTTCCGTTGAATGTCACAGTATGTTCACTATTCCCATCTGTGTATGTATGTGATTTTTCTGTTTGATCCCATGTAGTGATAGTATCAGTAGTACCATCACCCCAATCTACTACAAAATTATAGATACCCGTGGATTCAAGCGGTAACGAAATTGTATTAGTAGATGCCGTATTCCATTTCGTAATAAATGTATCTTGATTAATAACATTAGTAGAAATCGTATTTTGAATAACTGATGTAGTGTTAAAAGTCGTACTTACATTCAAAGTCATTACAGAATACACTAGAAACATCAAAATAAAAAATAGACTTTTAATTTTCATTAAATATTCTTGCCAATCCTGTATTAAAAATACTTTCAAGTTTGGTTGTTTTATATCATAGAGTTATGAAATAATTACCAATAAAATCAAATGACAAGTGATATCTCTTTCCAACTATTATATTACTAAACAAAGTTCAAAATGGTTCATTTAAATTAGAACACAATAAATTTGATTAATTTAATTTTTACATTGGTTACATTTCAATCACCCATAGGTTGACATAAAGATAGGTGATAAACAATTTTACTCAATTAATAAATAGGGATTATTCTAACTTTAAAACTATGATGCATCATGATCTTTTTTGTATATACATACACACGTTCAGCCCAAACCCTGCCTGCCGTCGCCAGACTCCCACACATATAATGTAGGATTAGCAGGGTCTTCATTCTGTGGCTTCTTTCTGCTTCTCAAC
>JAOUKW010000360.1 GCA_029882335.1 Candidatus Heimdallarchaeota archaeon
TAATGATCCCTGCTTCTTTTCAGGTTACCACCACAATTTGCATGTTTTGTTGAGCTATGATAGGGATTTACCAGATGTAGTTCACACTGCCTTCCCATGGTGTATGGAAGATTTTATAAGATATTTCATCTTCTGTTAGTTACAGTAAATATTATTCTCTTCAGCAATAAAATCATTTCATCTATTTCATCATCTTCTAACGGAAAAATAATTCCTAGCCTAATTTCATCACTAACAAATTCAACTAAATCCTGTAATTTCCATATCTGAACTTCTTGAATTCCCTCTAGATGATCATAACTAATTAATTTGCCTATACTTGGAAATCCCATAAATAATTTACGAATAAATATTCCATCCTTACTGATTTCTAAATGAGTGATGTAAAAATAGTTGAATAAATAATATATTAATACAAATCCAAACACTGCAGATCCAATATTGGGTAAAAATGTACTTTCAGCGATTGCAAATCCTATGAGGATAAAAATAGAAAGTATTGCCATTCTAATTCTAATCATTATTTTTGTACTCGGAGGATGAATCTGTGGAATATAGAAATTATATATATCATCATTCACATCAAATTCTATATGTTTGGGTATTGTAATCTCATCATTGGATATAGTTTCTAATTTTTCCTCTCTAAGATATTCTATAAGTAACTTATTGGTTTCATTTGGTTTTCTAATGAAGTATTCTTTGCCCGTTCTATCTTCCAAATTGATTTGAAGTAATCTTGACAAATGTTCTGCAAAATTAGCCATCCAAGTATTTAAATCGCCAGTCACATGTTTAGTTATAAAAATTTTTTCTGTTTTCTTGGTTACGTATAACTCCCAAACAATCTTCTTTGATGTTGTCATCCTTAATTTATTAGATGATGACGAGTTGGATTTTCGATCCCAATTAATTCCAGATTGATAACTTCGTTCTAAAGTCAACATACAATCTTCAGATATGGTAAATTCTGTTTTATGATTATGATCCAAAACCTTTAGAAGTTTTGAATTCTCCTCATATGAAATCTTCATTGGATAAGAGTATGTTACTATAACCACTAATATAGCTGCAAAAATGAAAATATAACCCATTATATTAAAGGTCGTACCTATTGCAGAATAAATATAAGCTAAATCAGACCCAATACTTGATTTTGATGATATGTATCCACCTAGTGATATGAATATAGAACTAACAAGTAGGAGAAGTATTGTTGGAGTAAAAGGTGAATCTTTAACAATTGTGAATGTATGCGTAGAACCTTCTGTATTTACCCTCATTATAACTATATTGTAGATAATTGAGCTATATAAAAACAGTTTTGGATAATTTAATAAAATTATGGCAAATAAAATGATATTACAAAACTTTTATCTAAATTAATTCAATATGATAATTTGTATAATTTCAGAAATTCACGAATTTAATTATTAATTTACAAGATACTAATTCCCTTATATTAAATTTAAATTCGATGGTTATCAAGAAGGCTTTGTACAGAGCATGAAAGAAGTATGGCTTGTAGATTATGCTAGGACTCCATTTTCCCGATCAAGACCAAATAAACCAGAAGCAGATGTATTTGGCGAAATCCGAGGAGATGAGTTATTAGCACAATTAATTATGAAATTTTTTGATGGATCATTAAAAGAGAAAGGAGTTGTAAAGAATGATATTGACGATGTTTCAGTTGGTGTAGCAGCAGGTGTTTTGGAAAATTGGACATATGGAGGTAAAATACCTCTATATATGACTGGTTTTCCTCATAGAGTACCTTCATTTTCTATTGATCGACAATGTGGATCTGCTGGATTCGGTATGCATGTTGGCATCATGGAAATTATGACTGGATTTTCAAAAGCATTCCTTGCCACAGGATTTGAACATATGACTCGAGTACGAGGGAAAGGAATTGATCCCAATCGATCAATAGCAGACCCCAATAGTATATTTTACAGACCGGACTTAGATGCACAAAATTTACTTAATATGCTACAAACTGCTCAAAAATTATATGAAGAAGAGGTTCCCAAATTTACCAAAGAAGATTTAGACAAATTTGGTGTAAGAAGTCATAATTTAACAATACAGAGTCAAGAAAATAATTGGTTTGATGGAGAAATTATTCCCATTGAAGGTCATACACCTGATAATATCGATGAAAAAATTGTCATTGATAGAGACATGAATCCTAGAAAATCATCACTTGAAGCAGTTCAAAATCTACCAAGAATATCCAAACCATTCTTTCTAGAGAAAAATGGAGGAAAAGCAGAATATATCAAAAGAGAAGGAACAGAAGAAGGAGTAATAACTGCAGCTAATTCATCTCCCCTTAACGCAGGTGCAACAGCGGCAGTAATGATGGAAGCAGAGGAAGCCAGGAAAAGAGAAATTGAACCTATGGCTAAAATTATTTCTATAGGTTGGGCAGGTGTTGATCCTTCAGTTATGGGTAGAGGACCAGTACCCGCGACTATTAGAGCTTTGGATCACGCGGGATTGAAAGCAGATCAAATTGATTTTTGGGAGATAAATGAAGCATTTTCAATAGTACCCCTCAATTGTATGGATAAACTAAATATTCCTGAAGAAAAAGTCAACGTAATGGGAGGTTCTATGGCAATAGGACATCCATTAGCAGCAACTATGATAAGATTAACTGGAACATTAGCAAGAATTCTGAAAGATAAAAAAGCAAGATATGGTGTAGCTAATGCGTGTATAGGTGGAGGTCAAGGAGTAGCCACCGTCATTGAAAACATTTCCACATAATATTATATTTTCATTAGTTTTATCTGGATAATATTTTGATCTAAAAATTAAAATTTATTTATTTGATATGAAATACCTAATAAGATGGAATGGGAAGAAACCGAGTTGGACAAGCCAATCATAACAAACACCTCAGATATTGAATTTAGGTTATTTTATGAAAAATATACAAAAACAATTAAAATAGAATTTAAGGGTGTTATGGGAATAGGATCAGAAGGAAATATTGATTCAGATTATATGAGAGAAGTAGTTAATTTAACTTTAAACAAGTTCTCAATAAAAAAGGTAATTCTTGATTATACAAATCTAACATATGAATTTGGAAATAGTATAATACGAGTATATTCCCCACTACTCGCAATCCCTTCAGCAATAATCGTTAGTAATAAGAATAAAGATGGTTTAACGAGTTTACATCATTTTTATGGATTATCAAAGGAAAAAACAATTACGAGTATTCAGGGATATTTTGACACTTTAGAAGAAGGATATAAATTTTTACAAACTCGTGAAATTGGTACAGCGTATCCTATGTTTTCATTCTAATTAAATTATTAAATTTCACTTCTTATTGAAAATGTGCAAGTACTGGATTAAACAAATATTTATCTTAAACAAAATTTACAAATATTTGCATTACTAAAATTCAGATGAAGAACTTTTAGGAATCAGATTGTTTTCTTATTTTCATTAAAATAAACCTAAATTCATCTGCAGTGGTACTACCACATTTTATACAATCATCTTTACTTAGTTTTATTTTATGATTGCAACTGATACAATCAACATCTATAGAATAGATTGTAAAATTAATATCATTTGAATTTTGATTAAAAATAGTTTTTTGATTTTCTAATTTCTCGATTAAGGATTCAGCATTTTTGTTTTCGTAAACTAAAGGATGAATAAATGAAAATGTCAAGACAACGGCAAATATACCAATTATTAGAAATATCCAGCCCATTAATGGAAAATCAACATTTACTATAAGATGTACACCTGCAATAACAAATGAAGAAAAAGCTAATGGAAAAAGATAATAGAGATAAGGATTTTTTTGTCCTGACTTTAGATAATTAGTAAGAATTGTCTTTCTGTGACTAACATAACATAAAAAACAGTAATTATAGTCAAGAATTGTATGATCTTGTCCATATTTTCGTAATTTCACCTTGTATGAATATTCCTTACAAATTAATTTCTTGCAATTTTCACAAATATCTTTAGCAATTTGATGATGATAAGAACAAAAATATTTCATAATTAGAATAAGTTAAGTTTGGTATTTAAGTATTGAATAATAGAATGATAATTTGATTATAATTAAATTATTAATTATTATGATCTTTTTTGTACATACATACACACGTTCAGCCCAAACCATGCCTGCCGTCGCCAGACTCCCACACATATAATGTAGGATTAGCAGTGTCTTCATTCTGTGGCTTCTTTCTGCTTCTCAACCCATTAGGTTTCATCGAAGT
>JAOUKW010000361.1 GCA_029882335.1 Candidatus Heimdallarchaeota archaeon
AGTTTTACATAAATTTAGACAACCTACACTATTGCAAGATTTTATACCAAAAATTAGATCAGATACAGAAATTATCTCAATTGTTCATCAGGTTAATCCAATAAATGAATTATTAATTCAAACATCAGAAGTAGATATTTCAACAGAATCAAATATTTTAACTCAGTCTTATGATGAGAATTTTGATGAATCTGAAGAAAATACTCTTGATGAAAAATTATATAAGAATGTTTTAATTGTATATCCCTCTATGTCGTTTTTAGCAGCAATATCAACTTTGGATAATTTTTCCATTAGAGAGATTGAAGCAAAAGTATTAATTGATGAGAAAATTGATGATGTAACCTCGTATTTATTGGAAAATCAATTACTTCATCAAGTAGGGAATCATTATAGAATAGACTATGATATATTTAGAAAATTCAATACTGTAAAAGACAAATTTATGCAAACAAAATTCAAGGAAAATGTAACAGATCTCACGGATTGTAGTATTTTATTAAGTCAAATTAGAATTGATTTATCAGATTTTGATTCAACAGCAAGTGAAAAGGAGAATACCCTTTATCTACTTCTACATGTCCTAAATGTTTTGGACAGACTTGCACCATTTAATAATGATGTTAAATATATTAACAATGGATTAGGGTTGTATTTTTCATTTATCAAATATTTTGACAACCCCATAATTTTTGAGAGTATTCTTCATCAATTTAACATATTTAGAGGTCATATTGAAGCAACGATTACATCAATACAAAATGAGCAATTAAGAGAAGCTATTTTTATTTCCGAATCAGAGTTAGAGACAAAAATTCAGAATTCCTCCTTACCAGAAATTATTATTCAAGAAAATCAATACAATCAATTAGAAGTAGTAGATAGTGATATTGGTGAAGAGGGTGATGAAATTGATGTAGAGGTTAACATTGAAGTTAATGATAAGTTGGATAAAGATTTACAAAGACAAAATCATGGAGGTAAATCAAGAATTGTAATGCCCTTTGAATCTATTGAAGAGGATACACAAGATACTGGAATTATTCAGGATCTACAACGAAATCAAAGTAATGTAAAATCACTTATTAATAATATAATTAATGATAATTCTAATGAAAATGAAGTTATTAACAAATTACAAGGGGAATTTACCATTGATGAAGAAAAGATTGAACATAACAATCCAATTACATCTAAAAAAGGAGTCAAAGAATCGATTAAACCAGTCCTTTCATCACTAGAAATTAATGAAGAATTTTCAGAAATTATTGTGCCATGGGATATAATAGATTCCAAGTATGATTATGTACATATTTTAGGGGACACTATTTCTTTTCAATACAACGAAATTTTCACTTTTACTTATTTAATTATTCTCAAAAATGAGAGTTTAATAGTAAACAATGAATTCAATTACCTAATTCGATATTTACCAATTAACAAATTATCATATGAGAGATATTTGGTATTATATGAACTATATAATTACTCAAATATGCTAATTGAATTGAAGGAAAAAATTGAATTATCCAAAAGCAGACCAAAACGAACGAAAATGGCATCTATTAAATTCATTAGAAATTCGAAAGCAATGTCCAAGAATTTAGATGATTTTCTAAGAAATTATAATCTAGAGATTAGTGAAAACACCTTGTTTAAATCAATTTATATTGTAAATGACATGGTAAAAACTAGTGAATATAATGAGGAACAAAACTATTTACTTATGTTTATGGAAATGATACTTGATTTATATCGAGAGAAAAGTTGGCCTTTGTGCTTGCTTCCAAAATTGAGAGAAATTGATTTAGACAAAAATAAGTTTCTCTCCATGGATACCTTTGAATGTCTAAGAACTATAGATATAACCGAAGATGAGTTTAAATTGATCAAAGTTTATGTTCAAATTATTGATAATGAAATCAAAGACTTTAGTGGTGAGGATGATATTCAATCGATTGAAATACCAAATCAGACAATTGAGAATAATGTTTCTTATAATCCAGATTATGTGGATGAATTAATGAAAGAAATTGAACGAGAAAGAAATTTGAAGGATAAAAAAGCAAAAGAGGTACTAAATAAAATAACACACTCACCAAAAGATAACAAGAGACAACCTGTAATAAGAGAAATACAATTAAATTGGTTGAAAGGAATTACTAAGAAAGAAGTAACGATGTTTACAAAATTGGGAATAATCACAGTGTCAGATTTCCTAAATAATATACAAAAAATAGAAGGATTTAGTAAGGAAAGAGTAGATGAGTTATATGTTCTGTGTACTTTGGCAGTACAAAATCCAAATCAAGAGATAAATCATGTACATTTACCGAATTATTACTATTCAGATTTATTATCAGAAAAAGTAAATGATAGATTATTACAACAAGCAATCCAAAAAATAATTGAATTACATCATACTGGTCCATTAATACTTCTTGGAAAAATCATCCTAGAGGTAATTATACCATCGTTAACTGGAAATCATGTCATGCAATCGGTTCAAGAAGCAATTGAATTGATTAATAAAGCTTCTATCAACACACCAACTCAAATTTACAATTTGACTGAAGGAATTACGGATATAGAATCGAAATTTCAGTCAACCCCTCTATTTCGTAATTATATAATGGATTCATATGCTCATAAATTATATCAAATTCTACAAGATATACAATTTTCAAAAGAATTTATCGCCAATTTGGTAGAACTAATTAATCCAATAAATTAATCGATTACAAGTTAATTACTTAATTGAACACCAGGTTAAAATGTGTAAATCGATAATATAAATATATAATTACTTCACTATGATCTTATAAAGCAATAGCACGAGATTCTTATATTTAGTACTGATGAATAATAATAAATAATACATTGTTTACAGACTATCGCTATTCTTTATATATCACCATCGTTATTTTTTCATATGATCTGTAAAATTTTTAATTTTTCCTTTACTATCCAAAAAAATTTATTATCTGTAATGACTTCCTAAAATTTTTGATTTAATGTTGATATGTGTATTTGATATAATAATTGTTGAATTTATTAGGATTGAATTTTATATAATTGATATTTTTCAGTATTTTTATATTTCAGACGAATTTAAAACATAAATTAAATTGAATATAAAAACGCATTATATCGATAATATGTTTGTTTTATCTATTTTAATAACTATTTATCATGTTTTATAGTAGGTTGACCATAGGTATTAGATAATCATTTAACCAAAAAAAATATTACATTTTCAGCAGTTTTTATATACAAATTTTAAGAGTACGCGTTTTCGTGTTAATTCATTTTTTACTTCTTAAAATTACTATCGAATAGATTAAGCCAATGTTTAAACAATACCTGTAAAACCAGCTCTAATTTAATTATTTGCTTTTCCTTAATTATTTATCTAGGCTTACCGAAAAAAGGGGGTTAAATGAATGCATATGTATACGTAATGAATAAACAAAATACTATCTACAACACTATTTTTAACGATGAATCCATCGTTACATCAAGTGATAAAATTCAAGTTGAAAGAAATAATTTAATCCAGGAGATATTGAGCAAGGATGATTTGGTTACCTATCATAAAAGGGTGTATCAAATGAATTTAGATGAATTAGATGCAATTCTTACATATGGAGACCATCGAGCTTATTATCAAACTGAGTACTCATTTGAGGGTATTTATTATGGATCTGATGAAAATAGATCATTGGCTTCACATCCACTTCAAAACAATTCTAATAATTTGAATAATATAAAGGATATTTCAACTGCTAAACAAATAGGTGGTTTTCAAATGTCTAGAAGAATGATGTTTCATGTAAAAAGAGATTTTCTAGAAAGTAGAAAAATAGAAATTATAAACTTATTTAACAGACTTCCTATTGAATTTAAGAGAACTCTGGAAGAAATCAAACAATGTTCTTTAGATAAATTTATTGAAGTTTTTAGTGATAATTATAAAAAGACAAGAATGCGTTTACTTGCACCCTTAATCGTTGAAACAGCAAGAAAAAATAATTTATTAGTAGATATAAAACAAATTTGTGATTTATTATCAATAGATAAGAAAGGATATATTGGATACAAGCAAAGACTAATAGAAAGTGGATTTCTTGATTTTGAAATCATAAGATCACTAAAACAACCTTTAATATCAAGTGCTAACACTAAATTTTACCAGTTAATCCAGAATAACTTAATAACTATTGAACAGGGTCAACGAATTAAATCCAATTTGGATATCATC
>JAOUKW010000362.1 GCA_029882335.1 Candidatus Heimdallarchaeota archaeon
TCTTTGGAGAAATATGGAGCATTTCAGTCATATTAATTAGCTTTACAAGAATTCAACGATTTATAGAAACTAAGAATCAAAAGAAACGTAAGTAAAATTTAAATTAACGAAAATCGTGTAAATAATAAAAGAGATAAATTAATTATATTAGTAAGGATAAATAATAATCAAAAAAATTGTTAAATTAAAGGAAAAATACCATTCATAATTAAAAAAAGAACCCGTGTGATTCCTGAATTTATCTATGATTATAATAACTCTTAATTAAACCATCCATTTCTTAATTCTGTAAAGGATAATATAAATTCATTAGATTTACTTCTAAAACTCCTACAAAAACGATTGCATTATTTACTCTCTCATTAATTAATTCCAAAGTCTCACTTGAATTGTATTCTTTATGATATTTTGATTTGGCCTTTGTTTTATCATTTATTATCCCTGAATCTCTTTTTTTGATTGAGTATTGCCCGAGAAATAAATTCAGCAGAAGTATTTGCTGATTGAACCTGACCATAATTTGCAATTGATTCTTTCATCATAGAAACAGTATTCTTTGAAGCACCGATTGTTTTTGCATATTCACTAGCAGTAGATTCGTGTTTTTTATCACGAGTTTCAGTTCTTTGCAAATAAAAATGAGATATCATATGATAGACAATTCCTTTTCCATGGTTGAATTTGACTATCACAGGTTCTTCCCCATATTTTTCTCCAAGTTCCTTTGATCTCATGACTATTTGTACTTTTGCATCCAGTATTTTTATAGGATATGAAGATCCCTCTAACCACCAAACAGGATCGGTTTCCTCATCTAAAAATCCCTTTATTATTTCATCACTCGTGTCGATCACTTCAATTCGCACAACATCATCCGCAGTTGCTCTTTTATTGTATTCAATTAATCCAGGGAAGCCAACTTCAATCACGTTTTTTAATGCCCAATCAGTTGTAATTAATTGACCACCTTCGAAAACAAAGGTGGCTAGTTGCCTTGCCAACTCAGAATCAAATGCACGGGGACAATTGACAAATACCGTTTGATCAGGTCGAAATTTAATCTGTTTTGCCTGATCTTGCGTAATCTGTATGAATGGTAATTCAATATGTTGTAAAACAAGATGAATATGATCATAAGTCCCATCAATGACCAAGACATCGCTTGATTCTAACTTCTTAAGTATGTCCATATTTTCTTGATCTTCTTTTTCTAGTCTATCCATTGTAATTCTCTTGGATAATCTATATGCCTCAGCCATTGCACTACTACCAACATTACTGGCGACTCCAATCTTGGATTGGTCCAGAATATAAGAATCAACTTTATCACTTTTCTCATTGGATTGTTTTGAATTATTGTATTTCATGAAAGCACCTTTATTTAACTAAATATCTAATTAGTAATTCTTTACTAACTAATACAAATACGTATTTGATGTATTTAAACAATTATAATTATTAAATTAAGGTTGTCTAAATATCTACATTGAACTCATGAACATAAATTTTTAAAAGATATATTTTCTATAGTTTTTTTACAAATACACAAAATACACAATATTGGTAGATGAAACGACCAAACCATCCATTTTTCCTACAGATTTCAAATATCATTATATACTTATATGTGCGTATTAATGTGTCTAATGACTTATACGATATCCTTCCTAAGAAAAAAAGAAAGAAAAAACATCATTGACTTAAATTCAATCATTCACAGAGTGAGTGTCACTCATTCAAGTGGGATGGTCTTGCTTTCCAAGTCTTTTGGTAACACCTGTATTGAAAAGGATATTCAAATGTATGGGGCTTTCATTACAGCAGTTCAACTATTTTTGAAAGACATTACTAATGAAAGCAGTGAACACTGTAATTTAGTTAAACAACACAAATTAAGAGAGATAAAACTAAATTGTTCTACATTGTTTATTGAAAATAAAGATGATTACAGTGTTAGTTGCCATATTCCTAATTCATCACCATTTATTCTACACCATGATGATGAATTGCGAAATTTCATGAATAATATCCTCTCGACATATCTTATTTTCAAAGATTTCATTCATGAGATAGGTATGGATCTAATAACACTGGAAGGATACTCCAATGAGTTTGAAAAATCAATCGATAATTTTCTTCATGAAAGTCTTCAATTGATTCTAGGAAATGTAGAATTAAATGAAAATGGTTCTGAATTTGAGATCTATCAAACTCAGTTGATAGAATAATTTTGTTCATATTTAAGTCTCTAATAGTTCATGTTTTTCCTGGATTTTGATGAATAATAGGTGGTGTATCAAATCTACATTCTGCATATGTTCTATTAAATCCCTTATAAAATGAAGACGCACTACTAAAAATAGAGAGAACTCGATCATTATACCATTTATATCCCTCGGGTAATGAAACATGTGCGCGAATAAGAAATTTTACACCCCAATCCTCTGTAAATTCTTTTACTTGTGATTTTGTAAAACAATTGGCCAAGGAATAACGTGGGCTAATAATAATGGGATCTTGTGGAAGTTGATCTGGTGAATACCATGCCTCAACAGGATCATTCCACATACATTCCATTGAGTAGGAATGATCATATCCAATATTTCCAGGTATTTTTTTTATTTCATCCAATTGAACAACTCTATTTTTCTCTAAAGGAATACCACCATGAGCCATAACAGCATAATTTTTCAAATGCAAAAACACCGGAAGTTCACCAAATAATTGTTCAATCTCAGGAAACAAATCCTCCATCTTGGCCTTTTTTAACTCAGTGAGGAACCCATAGTTAGAGCAAATTGTCGTTTCCTCATGATTTCCGCGAATTAGAATTACATTATTTGGCTCTTGTATTTTCCGCTCAATTAAACTTTGTAATACTTCAATTTGATGACTCCCCCTATCTATGAAATCACCAAGGAATGCGATTTTTTTGATCCCTAATTCATCCCTCAATTTAAATGCATAGTTTAGAGATTGTAGATCGCCATGAAGATCACCACAAGCTAATAATTCGTTATCCTCAATAATAACAGCTTTCTCCTTTTTGAGTACTGTTGATACCTCATGAATATTTTCCAAGAAATGAGATTTTGATATCACTATACGTGATCTTTTGTCTCCAAATATAAATATTTTTGGATTAATTTTGCCAGATAATCATGAAAAAAAAACTTCAATATTTTGAATGAATTGAGGAATCAGTATTTCAATTGCATCACTATCTCTGAAGATCCTCGCAAGTGAACGAAACTTAGAATATACAACACCTGTTGGATGAGAATAATGAAAAATTATAATTACTGATTTTTGTATAGATATAAAAAAATGTTCAGTTCCCAGCTCAATTCTTCTATTTACTTCCTTATTAAACACTTCAGTCGATTGGGTAAATTTACTAATTTCCTCAAGTACAGAATTAATACCAATTATTGCACCCGAGGCTAATAGCGATTGGGTACGATCTTCGGAATGTATATGATATGGGACACCATCATGATTTGCTAATATTATCTGATATATAACTGCTTTATCATGAATACCAATAAATATATTTCGCGATAATAAAAAGAAAAAGAAAAAAAATGAAAGATTAACCAATAAAAATCGTAGTGTTTGTGGCCAACCTAGTTGTTTTAATATGGGTAGTAATCCATTAGAAAAGACAGCTAGTAATACCAACACGATGAAAAGTAAATACTTTGGTCTATCCTTAGAAACTGCATGTTTTAGAGAGATGCTCATAGGAATAATAATTTCTACGAACACCATGACCAATACAAAAATAGTGAAAAATGACCATAAATATTGATTTTCTATGTGAATTACCCAACCCTCTCTTTTATCATAGATTATTCCAGCCCAACTTGGCTTTTCCACAAAGGCAATAAATAATCCACCCGAAATAGTTGCATAAATTAAAAGAGGAAATGTTAATACTTCATTTCGAATCATAGAGTATCCAGCAACCATATTAAATGCAATAAATTGACCACAAAAAAAAACAAAATACCATACAACCTTTGCTTTGTTATACTCCGTTTGGGGCAAGTAATTAAGAAATATATGACCAAGATTCCAAAGAAATAAGGAAATAGCAGTTGAAATGTAAAAACCAGTCCTATTTAATGAATATTTAAAATACAACTGTTTTGTTAGATAAACTGAAAGAATACTCAACAGAAGTCCAATAATATTTAAAATAATATTAATTGATTCAACCACAATTTATCCTATTGCGTCTCGGTTTAATACTTTCC
>JAOUKW010000363.1 GCA_029882335.1 Candidatus Heimdallarchaeota archaeon
CTGTTACAACAACTGTATCTGAAACAACATTACCGAATGCATCATATGGAGATTAAATCAAGTATTAACAAAGGAAGTTCAGTTACTGTATGGTTGCCCAGTACTGCAAAACATTTGGTATAATTTTATCGTTGCTTAAGAATAGAGTATCGTAGGAAACACTAATAGAAGACTAATTAAGAATAAATCAAAAGATGCAAATTGGATATAATAAATAAACTTTCTAATCAATGAAACAATCCAATTATAACATTTAATTTGTAAAACTATTAAAATTGGAAATCTTCACTATTTAACCGTGTTGTGTTGATTTGTGCTACGTTCTATTAAATTTGTAGAGATTTAGGAATTTAATAAGTTTGATATACCCCCTTCTACAATTTATTGAAAGGGATAATACTATACCTATACACTATATAATTACTAATAATAATTCTAATACTAATAACAATTCTAAAAAAGAAGATATTGCCTAAAATCAAGAATTACTTAAATTGTAGTTATTGTCTAACCACTCTCTAATTAATCGAAGTTGTTTTTTCTCTATTGACCACTTAATTTTATCATAAGCAGAGTCAAAATCACACCACATCCAATCTGTATGTTCTTCTGGATTTAATATTGGGTCTTTCTTGTTTTCTATAATCGCTATAAAGACTATCACCTTTGTAGTTTTCATTAATTTTTCATAAAATTCATCATCTCGATCTCCTACTGTTTCATCATCAACAATGAAATTATTATCAAAATTAAATGGGATCAATATATTTGTTTGATAAGAAGTTTCTTCTAATAATTCTCGGCGAGCTGCATTTTCTGGTAGTTCATTTTTCCTTATTTTTCCAGTAACACACTGCCAATTGTATGCAACATCTGCCTTTTTAATAATTAGATGTTCTCTTATTCCATTCAATGAACGAATGGGATACACTGCAACCATCCTGCAAACTCAACAATTGGTTTTTATTACATTATTATAAAACAATAACATTACTTGAATAAACTTTGATGAATAAGGACATCTGTTTTTAGATGTAATATTGTTTATATAGTGGATATTGTGTATGCAAAACTAGAAATATTTATATTTGCATAATTGCATACTCAAACAATGAGATATAAAGGAATTATTTTAATAATTATACTCCTGTTCCTCTCTACGTTAGGTCAATTTAGTACAGGAAAGAGTGAAATAGGATCGAATATCGCAATATCCACTATTACCGTGGATACTTTTGTCACTAAGTGGAATACAACGCTTACAAGTTCAGCTTCAAGTGATGTAAATCAGATTAAACTGCCACTTCATTCTTCAGGAATTTATAATTTTGTTGTAGACTGGGGTGATGGATCCACAGATACGATTACATCATGGAATCAAGTAGAAACAACACATACTTATGCTACTTCTGGTGTTTATGATGTTACATTCAATGGAAATCTGAAAGGTTGGAGGTTTAACTATGGTGGAGATAGATTAAAAATAATTGAAGTATCACAATGGGGTAATATGAGTTTAGGCAATACAGGATCATATTTTTATGGTGTTGAAAATATGGTTATTACTGCAACTGATTCACCTGATCTTAGTTCTACTACGAGTATGCTTTATGCTTTTGGTTTTTGTACTAGTATAACGAATATTGGCAATTGGGATATGTCTAGTGTCACAACTATGTCCAGTATGTTTTATGGAGCTACTTCATTCAACCAATCTATTGAAAGTTGGAACACATCCAATGTGACTGATATGTCATTTATGTTTTATGGAGCAAACTCATTCAATCAACCTCTCAACAGTTGGGATGTATCCAGTGTCACAACTATGTCCAGTATGTTTAATGGAGCTACTTCATTCAACCAACCAATTGGCAGTTGGAATACCTCCAGTGTCACAACTATGTCCAGTATGTTTTATGGAGCAACTTCTTTCAACCAACCAATTGGCAGTTGGAATACCTCCAGTGTTACAACTATGTCATATCTGTTTTATGGAGCAACTCCTTTCAATCAACCACTTGGTAGTTGGGATACTTCCAAAGTTACTACAATGGCATTTCTGTTTGATGGAGCAACTTCATTCAACCAATCAATTGGCAGTTGGGATACTTCCAAAGTTACTACAATGGCATTTCTGTTTGATGGAGCAACTTCTTTCAATCAACCACTTGGCAGTTGGAATACCTCCAGTGTTACAACTATGTCCAGTATGTTTTATGAAGCAACTTCTTTCAATCAACCACTTGGCAGTTGGAATACCTCCAGTGTCACCACTATGTCATATCTGTTTTATGGAGCAACTTCTTTCAACCAACCAATTGGAAATTGGGATACGTCTAGCGTTAATACTATGTACTATATGTTTAATGGAGCTGTTTCATTCAATCAATCTCTTAGTAGTTGGGATACTTCCAAGGTTACTACTATGAATAGTATGTTTAGAGGTGCATTTTCATTCAATCAATCTCTTAGTGGTTGGAATACATCAAGTGTCACCAATATGGCTACTATGTTTTTCGAAGCATCCTCTTTCAACCAATCAATAGGAAATTGGGATGTATCTGGTGTTACTGATATGGCTGGTATGTTTGTAAATTCAACTTCATTCAACCATCCTCTTAATAACTGGAATGTGACCAGTGTTGAATTTATGAATTACATGTTTTCAGGTGCAATCTCATTTAACCAACCTCTTGGTAATTGGAATACATCCAGTGTCATTTATATGAATAATATGTTTGAAGGAGTTGCTTTATTCAACCATTCTCTGATTAATTGGGATGTATCCAGAGTAACACATATGAATTCTATGTTTTCAGGAGTAACCCCTTTCAATCAACCTCTAGATAGTTGGAATGTATCTAGTGTTATTAGGATGGATTCTATGCTACATGGTGTTAAACTATCCTCCTCTAATTATGATAATCTATTAGAGAGCTGGTCTACCTTAAACTTGCAAAACAATGTCAATTTTGATGTAGGATTTTCAAGGTATACAAACGAAACGGCAAGACAATATATTATTGATACCTTTTCATGGATAATTTATGACGGAGGGTTAAAAGAGTTTCAGTCTCCAGATCTATCTTCTCCGACAGACATTACCTATGAAGAAAGCAGTACTGGTAATGAAATTATTTGGACTGTTGGTGATGTTAATCCTGATGTGTATAATATATTACTTGATGGATCAGAGCATACTTCAAACACTTCATGGACTAATGGAACAATAACCATAAACATTGATGGACTTTCGATTGGTACATATACATTCACCATCTATATTTATGATGTTGACAATAATATGGCATCGGATACCGTTGTAGTAACTGTATTTAGAGAAACTACCCCTCCAGATATATCATCACCACCGGATATTACCTATCAAGATGGTAGTACAGGTAATCAAATTGTTTGGGCTCTTAGTGATGCCAATCCTGATGTATATAATATAACACTTGATGGGTCTTTACATACATCCTCCACAACTTGGACACTTGGGACCATAACCATAAATATTGATGGACTTACGGTTGGAGTACATACCTTTGTTATCTATGTTTATGATGTAGCAGGTAATATGGCCTCTGATACAGTCTTGGTAACTGTTACTGCTATTCCTTCCAGTTCTTCAGCTCCCAGTTCTTCAACTCCAAATGATACTCCTTCAGGTAATGAGGGAGGTAATTTTCTAAATTTTCCAATAATCTCGCTGATGTCGTTGATATTGATAATTTCATATCAAAAAAGAAGGCGATTATCTCAATAATATCCTGAATGTGTATTTATCTGATTTCTAATCCCATCTATCCATTAACATAAAATTCTTCTTAATAATCTTTATTGCTATTTATATAATTTTACCAATATTTTTCTAATAGCAAATTATCTGAAATGATGTATTCGCAGTAGTGTATCTTAATCAATGTATTTGAAACATTTTACTGAAAATATCAATTTTTTCACATGATTTCAATAATTATCAATCATTGTTTGGCAAATTAACTTACAAATTAGGGAACTCCAATCTCAATAAATTATGAATAATTCAAAGATTATTATTGATAAATGTAGTTGATGATTGTATTCTTATTTTTGGAATTTGATTGAGTTTTTTTATTTGATTTGATGATTTAAAGTAGTATTTTTTATTGATTATGATCTTTTTTGTATATACATACACACGTTCAGCCCAAACCCTGCCTGCCGTCGCCAGACTCCCACACATATAATGTAGGATTAGCAGGGTCT
>JAOUKW010000042.1 GCA_029882335.1 Candidatus Heimdallarchaeota archaeon
TTCATCTTTATCGTTAAAGAATTACTTGTATGATTTACTTAATACAGGAATTTATACGATTATCTCATTAAATTATTATTTACTAAGAAGTGTATTTAACTGGATTTACTCAACATCTGCTGAAGATACAATTATAACTTCAAGATGGCTTTTACATTTTATGATGAACGAAAATACAATTATATATCTTAAAATATATCAATCAATCATACCTTTCTTGATTTTATTGTTTTTCTCGAAAACAGTTAAGGATAAAACCAGCATATTTTTAATTAAACTTTCTGTACCCTTAATTTTAGCTTCATTTATTTGGGACATATTTTTGTACTTTAAGGTATATCCTAGCTTTTTTATTTTTATTTTCACCCCTCACCGATTTTTAATTAGTCTATTCTACATTTATATGCTAAGCTTGTTCCTCATCATTCAAAGAATTTTAGTTCTCATCGATAATATGCCTTCTTTATCATATATCCAAATTAAAAAATGTAGATTAAGACGTAGTACCATTATTAAGTTAATAATTCTTTTAATAATCTATTTATGCCTAATTCCTTCAGTTTATTTTCATAAAATATATACTGGACATTACAATATTTGGAAAGATAATTTTGAAAAATATAATTCTGATGTGGAAATGATCAATTGGATGAAAGAAAATCTAAATGAGGGAGACTTGATACTAAATGACATGCACACAGGATTGTGGATACCTACTATTTGGCCTGAATCAAATGTAACCTATCGATCAGTTCCTTCTTTTTTTATATATAATCAAACAATCGAGTCTGAAGTTTATCATATACTCAACCCAAGTTTAGATAATAGATCACGAATTGAACTCTTCTTAAAGTTTAATGTATCTTATATTTATTTAGGATCTGACTTTACAGATGATCTTATCAGGGAATTATTAATATCTTTATCATTTGTAAGTTATTTTCAAATAAATCTGGTAAATTTATTTATAATTAATTTGAATTTAATTTCCACTTTGGAGTAAAAACAGAATTAAAAAAATCAAGTAAATACTGAGTCTTCTCAAAATTTCAAAAAAGATCGTGTAGCAAATTGGATTGATTTATTCCTTTGAAACCAAAAGTGTTGATGTAAAGAGTTTCAGTTCATTTATTATATAGAAATAAAAGTCTGACAAATTTTTTCACCTCTTGTATAATGTGAAAATAACATATACTCATTATCTATTTTCAGTATTTCTAGAAGATAATGATAAACATTTGGGTCTCCCAAGTAATTGTCCAATATAATTATTATGTTTGAATTAATTCTATTGCTGTTTACCATAGTCATGGAAAGATTATTAAGTTGAGCTAAATAATCAATTTTATATCCCTTAATTTCAGTGTGATAATATACCGATGCCGGCTGATTAGAGTATTGAATTGAATTTACTGATGAATAATTCACCTGATCTTTAATATCTGTGACACATCTTCTAAATGGCTCTACTCGGGGATTTTCATATTTAATTTGAAGAAATATAGAAACTAACATGATAGTTATTAGAATTAATGCATACATTATTCGAATATATTTTATTTTAACTACATTTTTTAGATTAACTAATTTAGTGAATATTTGTATGCTAAAATAATATAATGCCGGTATAAGCGGAATGAAATATCTCCAATCTGATGCATAAAAAATTAAATGAATAATAAAAAGAGGGCTAAGTGATATAACATAAAGATTGATTAAATCAAATTTTCCTTCATTATAATCCGCTGATGATTTTTTTTGATAACTTTTCATTAGCAATGGCATTACTAAAGGAATTAAAAAAAATTGAAGAAAAATAATTAAAGAGAGTATATCATTAACAAGAGAGATACCAAGTATATTTGGAGGAAAGGAAAAAAATCTGTATGAATTAAGAATGTAATATCTAGAATTGTTTATTAAATTATTTTGAATATTTTGGACACTGTATGATATTGCTGTATAATGATCAACTTCGGTATTTATATTTGAATTTCTACTATATATCACTGGTAATTGAAAAATGGTAAATAATAACGATAAGCCAGTAACTATGAAAATTTGAAATATTGATTTAAATTTAGTTTTTCGATAGATTATAACCATTAATATGATTTGTGATATTTCTAGAACTAACAAGGTTTTTCTTACACCATAGCTAATTAATATGATACCTAGTATTAGATAAAATTTAAAATTATTTTGTCCTTGTAACCTAGTCGAATTAAAATTATCAATTAGGAGTGTTGTAAAGATTAGATAAATCAAGAACGAAATCCAATCTGTGTACAAATCATTACCAAAGGTCAACCCAATAACAGAAGAAGAGACTAAGAAAGATAGAATAATTACTTCACTTGATGAATTTTGATATATTTTAGAGAAAAAGCTGAAGATTATTGGAAAGGAAAAGCATGATAATAAGACTGCAAATTTTACACAAAATTCATATGATTTTTCCCCAAATAAAATAAGAAAATTAGCATAAACAAATGAGATACCTGGAGGCGCCCAAATTACATTAGGACCGTTAATTTTATAATTTGCAATTAAATCATTCTGTTCGATCATTGATAATATTGCAGGATAATAACTGGTAGAGACATCAAACATGTTAAAAGGTGGAAAAATAAAATAGTAAAATATTCGAATAACTATTGTTAGTAAAAATATAAGTGATTTTTTATTTAGTAAAGATCCTTTCAAAAAAAGACCAAACACCAAACAATCAAAGTTTTTGTTTAAATTTAACTGAACAGTCATAAAATTACAAAAAAATATAAGTAAAATCCAAATCTCATTTCCAAATTGAAAATAAAACATCAACCATCCTAAAATAATAAATTTTATGATTTCTGTGATAAAAGAATAGGATAGAATCAGCATAAATCTCTCAAAGTAATTATCTTCAAATTGTTTGTCTGTGATTATAAAATAGAATAATAATACTGGTGAAAAGAAAAACAACAAATAATAAATTATATCTTGTACGATTGTTTTACTACTATTTACTAGTAAAAATATAATTAATTGAAAGAAGATATTAATTCCTAATTTTTTCAAGATCAATAATTAGTATTATTAAAATTTATTTAAATTTATTATTTATTAAATCAATAAAATTAATAATTAATTTCAATTATCTATCTCTTTATGATTATAAATATTTATTGTACAATTTTTTAAATCAGGGCTAATCTTAAAAGAAATTAAAAGTAAAAGCAGTTAAATTTGTTTTCTAAGTTAAGTTAAAAAATTATAAAAGAATTTGATAATTATGGATGAATTTATTCCTGTATCAAAACCTAGCATAACCGACCTTGAATTGAATTATGTAACAAAGGCAGTTAAATCGGGATGGGTATCTTCTTTGGGTAGTTTTTTAACAGAATTCGAAGAAAAATTTGCTAAATATAATGATGTAAAATATGCAGCCTTAGTTTCAAATGGTACTGTGGGTTTACATCTTGCACTTAAAGGATATGGTATTTCGTCATTAGATGAAGTTATAATTCCAAATTTCACTTTTATTGCAACTGCAAATGCTGTAAGTTATGTTGGAGCAAAGATATCCCTAGCAGATATCGACCCTAACTCATTATGCTTAGATACAGACAATATTAAAAACTATATAACCGATAAAACTAGGGCAATAATACCAGTTCATATATACGGTCATCCTGCTAATATGAATATTATTAATGAAATTGCCTCTGAGAATAATCTAATTGTAATTGAAGATTGTGCAGAAGCACATGGAGCAGCGATTGGTGGTACTAAAGTTGGATCTTTTGGTAATTGTGGAGTATTTAGTTTTTATGGAAATAAAATAATAACTACTGGAGAGGGGGGAATTATTACTACAAATGATCATGAATTTTATGAATCAATAATCTCACTTAGAGATCATGCTATGGATAAAAACAAAAGGTATTGGCATGATAAAATCGGTTTTAATTATAGAATGACCAATTTACAAGCAGCTCTTGGATTAGCTCAACTTGAAAGAATTGAGGAAATATTAAATAGAAAGTTAGAAATTTTTATTAAATATAAAGAGTTACTGGGAGAAATTCACTACTTAAAGCTAAATCAGACAAAGATCGGTTATAAAAATGTCTATTGGGTTATATATATCATAGTAGATAATTTGAATTTGGACAAAAGGGATAAATTGATGGATAATTTGAAAAGATTAAATATTGATACTAGACCATTTTTTTATCCAATATCACAAATGATGTTACATGACGTTAGCCATGACTATAAAACACCAGTTACAAATCAAATTTATTCCAAAGGTATCATTCTCCCCTCATTTTATGATTTAACCGATGATCAAATAACTTACATTTGTAGTAATCTATTAGTTCAAATTAATTTAGTAATAAAATAAATTTAATTTTATTATGCTACGTCTCTAAAGTTTTATAGTATATTTATGGAGTGTAAATAATGAAAGTTGCCTTGATTGTTTTTTCAGATCCAGAAGGACATCCCGGATATTGGCCTGGGATGGAACGACTTAGTGAGTGTATTATTAAAACTTTCACATCATTAGGTGTTGAAATTACGTTAATTACAAGCAATAGATATAAAGATTTAAGAACCAAAAATAAAATTAGCCTGAAATGCAGTCAATTTGGATTATTTGCACACAATATAAACTCATTTAGCAGAAGATTAAATGAAATTGATTTATCCAAATTTGAAATAATACAGGTCATTGGCTCAAGTATTAATTTAAAATTGATAAGTGATAATTCATTTACAAATAAAATGGTCAGTTATTTTGCCCATTTTGATGTATATACTAATTGGAGGGATTATTTCTTTCTCTATCATATTAAAAAAATTGAAAAATTGATGTATGGTCGTTCTAAAGCAATAATATTGGGTGTTCCTAAAAATTCTGTAGAAGAAATGGAATTTTTCAATACTATCAAAATTGAAAATAAAATTATAATTAATTCTCCTGAAGGTGTTATTTTTCAAGAATATAACGGAAAATCTAAACAAAATTCTAAGATTATTAAAATTTTGTACGTGGGACCATTAACCCCACGAAAAGGAGTTTCTATATTAATAAATTCATTTGAGTCTTTATCCTCAAGAATGAATAATTTGGAATTGTCAATTGTGGGAAGTGGTTATCTAAGAAATAAATTAGAAAAATTATCTAAATCAAAAAATTTAGAAGATAAAATCAAGTTTTATGGGTATATATCCGATTTTGAATTAAAAAAAGTATTTTTAAAACATGATATATTTGCTTTTCCCTCTCTTAAAGAAGGTTATCCTCTTGCTCCAATAGAGGCAATGGCATCCGGATTGCCAGTTGTATCGTTTAATTTGTCCAGTTTAATAGACATTGTGGGTGATACTGGATTTGTTGCGAATTTGGAAGATCAATTTTCTTTTACGCAAAGCCTAGAAAAAGCAATTAATTGTGACTTTCATCACTTAGGTGAAATGGCAAGACTACGAATCGGAAAATTTTTTGATTGGAATTATATAATATCAAATTATTATCTTCCCTTATATCAAGGAATAGTAAAGACAAATATCAAGTAATTTAATACTGCACAATTAAATAGAGTTTCGAGTTAAAATTGTTGTAATATCATACTTTATCATAAATTTTATTTCACTTCTTAGGGATTTTTGGATTTAAAATCAGGTTTTACCGTTATTGGAGATTTTTTTGTGCTAATTACAAACAAGCGAATTATGAGGTTAATTAAATAACCAAATCGATTTTTGGACAAGCTTTATTTTTGAGATTATTTTGCTAAATCACTAGTTTTAAAGCAAGATAAATTAAATGACTATGATGTTCGAAGTATATCTAATAATTTTGTTTTAATCAAGTGAAGTTATGGTAAAAATACCCATAAAAAATTATATTATCTGTAGTTTAGGGCCTTCAAATTTAGGTGTTGGGAGGTTAGTAAATAGTTTGATTGAATATAATGAAACAAATAATTATAATTATGAATTCATATATAATCCAGTACCTGATTTAAAGAATAAATTAGTTTCAATTATCATTAGATTTTCATATTTAAATGATATCTTAAGAAGGATACATCTAAAATTATCTATTAAAAGTATGCAGAAGAAAATTAAGAATATTGAAAACTCAAATGTGATATTAATATATCCTCAATCAATAGGTTTTGAGAACATAATTCAGTTAGCATCAAATAATAATGTTGCATTTTACGTAGTTGATAATAGCTTTTTTTGTTTAAAATCATATAATCATCTTTCAGGGGAATATGCCTCATGCTTGCGTTGTTTAGGTTCACAAACTTTTGATGAAAGCATAGATTGTAAGCCATTTCCAATGCCATATAGTCGAAAAAAAAATATAGACTTGCTTAAAATTTGGAAAACGCAATCTAATGAATTTTCCTACCTGGTTCAAAATCAAAATCAAGCAAATTTATTGCAAAAACATTTTGACACTGAGTTACGAGTCAAAGTGGTAAATCTTTATACAAATGAATTTGTACAAGTTGAAAAGAAACGTGATTTAGAGAAAGAATATGAATTTGACATTGCTTATCATGGCTCATTACTTGAAAATAAAGGAATATATTATTTAATACAATTAAGTGCACACTTAAGAAATTACACTATTTTAATTCCATATGCAAAAGAAGAAGTGTTGAAGCAATATCCATCATTGGTTCATATAATTAAACTGAATAGTAATATAAAATTTAGTGATATGACTTGGGAAAGTGGATTAAAGCAAAAAATAATTAATTCAAAAATAGTGGTTTGTCCATCTTTATGGTCTGCACCAATTGAAGGGGCTATTATCAAATCAATCATTCATAATGGATGTGTTGCATTATTTAATTCCGATTATTCATTTGGACAAGAATTAAAGGATAACTGTGTAATTAAACTAAATTCTAATTTAGAAGAATCTGCAAGTGTGTTAACTGCAGCAATTGAAAATCAAACAATTCGCGATCAATTAATAAAAAATTCAAATCATTGGTTAGATGGTTATTTACTTGATAAAAATAAACAATTAGATTCTCTATTTAACTTTTATAAATTGTCTTTCTGAAGTTGGAAAACTGTATTCATCTGTTTGTTTATGAACTATATTGTTCCTTGAATTTTTTAGAAGTTGACATATTATCATATTAGGAAAACTACTGATTCTGTATATACTACATATTTAAAGTGTATTTAAGTACATCTGATAAACATAAAATCTTTTTATAATTGTGTTTATCAGTTAAATCTCTCAAGTTTTAATGAATGATTACTTTGCTGCTTGACGTTTATTAAGTAAAGTTTCACCAATGGTTTTAAAGGCTTCTTCGACATTGATTCCTGTTAAAGCACTTGTTTCAATGTAATCGATTGCACCTATGGAATCTGCAAATTTCTTTGCTTCTTCTGTTGTTACCTCTCTCATGTCTTCAAGATCATATTTGTTACCAACGAGAATGAATATTTGATCTGGACTTTCTTGCTTTGCTTCATTAATCCAATTAATTGTATTTTCAAATGATTGACGACGTGTTAAATCGAAGGTAACCAATGACCCCATGGCACCTCTAAAGAACATTCCTCTCATTACTTTAAATCTATCTTGTCCTGCAATATCCCAAAGTGAATAACATATTTTTTGACCTTGGATTGTCTCGTATCTACTATATGGTTCCATGCCTATTGTCATGACATAGGAAGAGCTAAACTTTCCATGCACAAAACGATGTACCAAAGCTGTTTTACCGACTGCTCCGTCCCCTAATAAAAGTATCTTGAAGGTGTAATTAAATTGACTGCTCATAAACGTTCACCATTACAAATAAGATAAGTCTCAATTTCTTTATTGAAAGTATCATATATAATCAACTCGCTTTGATTAATGATTTAAAGTTCTATATTTTATCATTTTTCAAATCTTTAACGCATTCATGTAGTTGAAAATATATCTAGGCGGTTTTTGGATATCTTTTCATTGTAATAGTGATTATTTAGTTATTGTTCTTCTTTATAACATTAGCCTAATTTATGTTAAGATTATCAGTTAATTATAGTATAGTAAGAATACTGAGTCTAACAACTCTCTGCTTTAATTTCAAATTTGGTATTGAAGTAAAATCCTTAACGCAACTCCTTTATTTAGATTTTCATAATTATTGGGAATCATACCTTTAATGTAGATATTTTCGGTTTTTGATTTTTTATTAAAGATTTTCCATATTTTTTTCACTCCCTTAATTATTATATTTGTTCTTCTTTCTTGTAACCAATTAATTTTGGTCATACCTGCTGAATTAATTATTTCAATATTATAATTTTTTGAATGATTAATTAAATTAGTAAAAGTTATTGAATTAAAGAAAAATGTATGTGCATATGTTGATCTATCTATACTGGTGTATATTTCAATGGATTCTATATCATCATTAGGTATTTCAATAAAGATATATCCTCCAGGTTTGAGTATTTTTTCAAATGATTTCATTAAATCTAGTGGATCAATTAAGTGTTCAAATACATGGGATAAAAGAATTATGTCAACTTTTTCTTGTATTAAATCCGGGTTAAATACTTCATTATAGATGAGTAATCCCTGTGATTTTGCATTAGTCGCCATTATTTTGTCTGGTTCAAATCCGATTATTGTATTTCCATTTTGATGAAATTTTTTTAGTAAATATCCTGCACTTGTTCCTAATTCCATTATTTTCCATGATTTTTGAATTGAAATATGTGATTGTATAAAATCAAATTGTTGAGCCGCGTGCTTTTGAAGACTCTGAATGTATTCTTTATGAAGAGAAGTATCTGTTCTTTTTATCCTATATTTTTCTGAATAAAACAGTTTAATATCATTTTCATCGGGCAATGGATGCAGCTGGATCAGCTCACAATTGTTGCATTGAAGAATTTCTCCTTTAAACTCTAGATGGCGATATTTTTGTTTATTGGTTTTTGTATTTTCACATAAATAGCATTTAAATTTCAAACAATCAAGTTCAGCATAGATTACAAATTTCTAAATATTTTGGAAGTATTTATAAAAATAATTAATTATTTAATAAATTATATCTTATAATTGGTGATTAAAAAAAATAGATATTTGAATAAATTAGTTTAATTTTGTTGATAGGTTATGTTTTGTAAATAAATCTTTCCCATGTACTTGGACTGGGAATTTCTGGTTTTAGTTCATTTCTAATTCGAATTGATTCAACAGTCTTATCAAAGAGATGTGGTGGTACATCTTCAAATCTAGCAAATTCATAACCAAAGAATCCACGTCCTGCAGTTGCACCACGTATGTCATCAGCTAATTCCATTGTTTCTACAGTTGGGATTACTGCTTTTAATACAGTAGCACCTGCTTTTTCTGCGATATCTTCAATTATTCCTCTTTTTTGAGTTAATAATCCAGTTAATGCACCAACATAATCAACTGGTGTTTTAATTTCAATTCTCATAAGAGGTTCTAGTAATCTTGGTTTTGATGATAGATAGGTCAAATTACAGGCAGAAGCCATCATTGATACTATTTCTGTAACTCCAGTATGTGCAGGATCTACATGAACGGTTGCATCCTTGATTTCGAAGAGTACTCCGGTAAGAGGTTCTCCTGCTAAGGTTGAACCTTTACAAAATTCATTCCATGCTTGAATTACAAATTCTTTAATTCGATCTAATCTCTGAACACCTTTGGTATTTTCAACTAAAATATTAGTTTCAGAATGACCCCAATACCCTCTCCAAAATTTGTCATCACTATCACCAGCTGCAGATTGTAGTAGTTTTGATCTTTCTTTTCTTTCCATGAACTGATCTATTTTACCTGCTCTTAATAGTTGAACAACACCTTCTGATAATGGTCTGATTTGTAATTCAATTCTGTTGTGAGAATTATTTGATTTCGTTATGTATGAAATAGATTCTCTTGAAATCGTCTCACGATGCACAATAACTGGATCTGATGTATTGATTGGAACTTGATCATCTATCCTGGTTACGAGAATATCTATTTGTAATGGATCTATTCCCCTCACAATGATTTTTTTGGTCTTTTGATCCAATTCATAGCTAGCAGTTGGATCTGCCATAATCCAAGTATTTACTACTTCTCCTAGTTTGGAAAGATCCGTGGCACTCTTTGGTGATATTGCACGAGAAACAACAGGTTCTGCTGCATAGCTGATTTTGTCAAATCCTTCAACAGGTGTTCCATCACGATAAAATGACTCACCTGCAGGACAGATAAATCCGTACATTGCAAATAAATTACCCGCGGGGATTTCTGGTACGTCAAGAATATCTGTTAATTCCATTACACCTAATCTTTTAACTCTTTGTTTTTGTCTTCTATTTACAAGATAAATAGTGTCATCACTCTTTAAGGTACCACTGAATATTCTTCCGATTAGGGTAGCCCTTTTACTTTTTGGATCTATGAAAATTTTAGTTATCATTCCCAGTAAAGGTCCTTTGGGATCACAAGCGATTAATGATTTTCCAGCTTCACTTTCCAAGTCTCCATGCCAAATCTTTGGTATTTTATAAATTTGTGATTCACCAGGATTTGGAATATGTTGGATAACCATTCTAAGGAGTGCATCATCTAATGGAAGATTCTTACGCAACCATTTTTTATCATCTTCTGCATATTTTTCAAATACAAACTGAGGAGTTAATCCTTTTAATTTTAGTATTTCTACAGTAAAAGCCCATCCATCCTTTGCTGAACCTACAGCAATTGAATTTTTTGGGAAAGAGACATTCCATTTCTTTTTAAATTCAGGTGGTGCTACTTTTTTGATGAGATTATTTACTTGAGATACAATGACATCTAATTTTCCAAACACATCTTTTGGATCTAATCTCAATTCTGATATCAATCTATCTACCTTATTGATAAATAATACTGGTTTACAAGCTTCTTCTCCAACTGATAATTGTATGTTTGTTTCTGTTTGAGTCATCATTCCTTCTAAAGCATCTACTAAGATTACTGCTCCATCTGAACCTCTAAGAGCACGTGATACTTCTCCAGTGAAACTCAAGTGTCCAGGTGTATCATTAATTTGAAATAGGTAGGTTTGTGTCCTTTCTTTACCATCTTCCTCAATAATAAGATAATCATAGCTGAGAATAACGACTGTTGTAAATATGGTGATTCCTCTTTCTTGTTCTTCTTCATCGGAATCAGTCATCCTTTTTTCACCTGCAGTTTCTGCTGACATGAGACCTGCTTTTGCAAGTAAGTAATCTGCAGTAGTACTTTTACCATGGTCAATATGTGCTGAAATAGAGAAAATTCTACGAAATTCTTTAGGATGATTCATGATTAATTTTCTAATTTCTTCTGCATTTTTTACTTTCAAATTTCTTCACCTTTTGTTGATTGTAAAATCGAAAATTACCTATTACTTAACACGATGCAAGCTTATAAAACCAAAACGATACAATACAAAATAAATAACGAAATTCAATTTCAACCTATTGAAATTTGATATCTTGGTGATAATCAGTTTTGAAACTGAACAGTTAAATTCATGATAGTCCTAACAAAATATATTCGTGAAAATACCGATACATCCTAAATGTATTATGAGAATAAAACAAAAGGAGGAAAACTATTGGAAGAAGATATCAATATAAAATTCACTGCAAATTTTGAGATCGCAGAGATTTCTGGGATATCTCAGGAACAAGCCCAACGAATTATTGATTCTTTACAAGCATCTAATAATAAAAACTTCAATAACTCTACATTTTATCAAACTATGACGTTATACTTACAAATTTATTTGGATTATTCTGATTTTATAATATTGAAGATTAATTATGAAAATGATAAATTTTGTATTACTAAGTATGATCCCATTATTAAGGATTATGAGTTATTTTTTATCTTTCAATCTCATATTCAACGTGGAAATTTGCTTACCTTACGTGAGATTATTTCTCGTCGTTTAGCCCATGATATTGCCAATCCATTAACAGCAATCTCCATGAATTTGGAATTTTTAAATGAGATGATAGAGGATGAAAATATAAAAAATACTGATCTTCACGATGATATATTAGATAGTATTTCGGGTTCACTCAAATCCGTGTCTAATATCACGAAAATGGTAGATGAATATCGTTTCTTTAACAAAACTCAACCTTTTCCATTACAATACCAAAATCAGGATTTAATTGATTATCTGTTTTACTTTACAAAAATTAATCTTCCAAAACAAAGTATTCTGATTTGGGAGGTTAGTAATAACTATGTTGAGATCTTGAAAAACAAAAGTATTATTTCAAGGACTTCACAGATTCTAATAGAAAATTGTTTAGATGAATTATTGATTAACGAACATCACACACCTATAATTTCAATTAATTTTACTAATGATTATTATACAATAAAAACAGTAAATCCTGTAAATTTAGACCAAGTAAATCAGCATTACTTTAAAGCATTTAATACAACTAAAAACCATAACTTAGGCTTGGGTATAAATATCATAGAAAATAATCTTCAAATGATTAACGGTACTTTTTCTCACAAAATACAAGATAATACGATAATTTTTCAAGTAAAAATTCCTATTTAACTCCAATAATTATTTCATAAACCAGAGGTGGTGGTTGATTTACCTTGTCTATCTTCAGGGTATAATCTTTCTGTTGTATTCATTTCTCTAATTTGAAATGAATGCAGTAATTTTTTTAATTCCAGCATTTTTCGTGTAATAACATGGAGGTCACCTAATTCATAAATTCCTTTGGATAATTCTGCATAGATATCTGATGAAATCCAATCTGAAACTTTAATGGTTACATGAATTTGAAATTTTTCAAATGTAACATATCTTTCATTTTTAATATCAATGTCGCGGGTGATTTTATACCCTAAATTATGAATTTGGCTAATAATATCCTCTGCTATCTTACGTACTTCGGGAGTTGACAATCTAAGTTTACTACTAAAATTCAAATTGATTAACTTATAGAAATAATATTATTCAGATTAACAACCAAACTATAAATTCAGTATTAGTATAAATTACATTTGCGTTTGAATTATTTAAACCGTTAATAAATGGATATACAAGGTAATAATTCGTATAGAAAACTGGATAGAATACATTTGCGGGAAGTATGGTAATGATATACCAAATATTATTTGATTTAAATTGATAATATACATCAGAAATGTTTTCTGAATCTAGATTTGTTATTACTTCATCTAAGTATTGACCTGAACCTAACATATCAATTACATTACGTTGTGATAAATAGTACAAGGAAGGAAGATTTACTACAAGTATGATTTCTTCTGGAATCGTTATCTGATCATGCATGAATTCAGCTAGATCAACTACTTCTTCACGATAATCATAGACCAATATATCATAACTTCTATAAACATCAAAATCAGAAGAAATAAAAACATAAACCTGACCAAAAATAGGAGCTATTCCTATAATTATACATAATATCAAACTTCCTGCTTTATTGAAACTGAACCTAGAATGGATCATACCAAATAAAGTAGATATTTTAATAATAGATCTAGTATTTGATACTTGGATTATACAAAGCAGTATAATATAAAATAACAATAAATATATCAATAAATGGGGAATTTGGATATGATATTTGTAATACCTACTGTGAAAATCCAAATTAACTAGTGAAAATGGTATAAATGGATAATATAATAGAAAATTCGTACTGATGAAGAAGAGATAAAACATTTTTTTATTGTGTATCTTGAATTTTTTAATTATTTGGTTTAGTCCTATGAATGTAACAACACATAGAGGAATCCAAATAAGTGAAAGATATCGAATTGAGGTGTCGCTATGATATGATAACCAAATCATATAAAACAGAATAATCCAATTTCTGATGAAATTCAATGAGTTATTTTCTTTACAGCCGATGATCTTAGGAATAGTATAAAATAGATTAAATTGAGCTCCAAGTAGAATAACCAAGATTTGAGACCAAAAAGTAATTGCATGTGCATTTTCTACGTAGATCAACGATAAATGTGTGATACTAGGGTAATTCATTATAAAATTTCTATTTCCGATATCTAGATACAAATTATATAATTTTTCCAATATACCATCATATTTATTCATTTGATAAATCCAGATCAAAGGACCAAGTAATATTGAGAATAAAATAAGAAATATACTCTTAGTTTGATTGATTTCAACTTCGTTTACATTTTCACTATTTATCATTAAAATTAACACAATCCCAAGTAATATAACAATCAAACCATTTCCAATATAGATATTTGTAGATGCTTTATATGCTAACAAAATGGTTAAAGTTACTATCAACACGTATCTGAGTAGTTTTTTCTTCCCAATTGAATGAAAGCAAATTATAATAAATACCGGATAAATAAAACCGGTTATTTTTGAAAATGAAGCTAGATTAAAGCTAATTATGGAAATAAAAAAATCAATTCCTTGTTTACTTTTCAAATACTTATGATAATATATTAATCCTGCAGAAAAATAAAATGTAAGAGGTAACTCCTGATAGTATGGATATTCCATAAAAGTCATGTATATGAATGGCATCGTTATAAGTAAGATAGCCATTAGATGTTGCTCTTCTTTATTATAATTTAATTCTCTACCAATGATTATCATTAATCCACACAATCCTATTAAGAAGAATATAGGAACTAATTGAGCATTAAATCCATTTGAAATATATTCAAAATACGTCAAAAATAATACATTTACAGGAGGTTTGACAAGGGGAAAAAAAGTAAAAGGATTGGGATCAGTATTTATATCATTGGAATAAAATATAAATCGTGATAATGGAATATAAAACTCCAATGCATCCCAACCTCGTGGTGGATAAAAAAAATTAATTGCGGTATAATTGAGAATAATGATAAATAATAAAATATTAATTGAATTCATTGAATTTCTATTTAGACTAATTAAATCGATATTATTTATCAATTTTAAAATGTATCTGATAAATGTGAATAATGAAATTGCATAATATCCATACATGACATAGTTCAATTTACCTTCAAGAAATATTCCAATTATGATACTGGGAAAAATGAGAATAAATGAACCCAATATAAAACTTTCAACAAATTTATCCCATTTATCTCTTTGAGAAAACTCTTTATCAAAGTAGTTCGCAATATTATTACCCAAGGATAGCATAGCAAGCATGGGAATAATATAGATAAAAACCATTTAATATTATTATTAATTTGGATTATTTGAATTTAGTAATAAGTAACTCAAATTTAGAGATTTTTTATTTCGGTTTTACTTATCTAAATACAAATGAATAAATTTAGATGTAATTTACTTCAATTATGACTTTAGCTCTAACCGTCATTATACCTACTTTGAATGAAGAGAAAAATATTGGGGATTTATGTCGTTCTATTTTGGCATTGCATCAGGAAATAGATATTTTGGTAGTTGATGATGGTTCGACTGATAAAACTCAAGAAATAGTTAAGGAATTCTCCCAAAGAGTAAAATTGCTTGATAGAACAGATGAATCGATGCATGGTTTATCCATATCTGTTTTTGATGGGATAAAATTATCTACTAACGAATATTTTATGGTTATTGATGGAGATTTTCAACATCCTCCTGAATCATTGCTTGATGCATTAAAATGTACTAAAAATTCACCTGATTTAATTATTGGTTACAGAATAAAAGTTGAACATTGGCCAATCTCACGAAAAATGATGTCTAAAGTTGCAACTTTGCTCGCAAAATTTTCTTTACTCATAAGACGAAAACCAATACCGAGAGATGTAATGTCCGGTTTTTTTGGAGGAAAGCGGGAATTTATACTACAATATTTATCTGCAGATGCATTAAAACCAAAAGGATATAAGATATTGTTTGATTTATTAAAACTTATTCCTAAGCAATCCATAATTTGTGAATTTCCATATACATTCAAAAATCGAGAATTTGGAGTGTCAAAGATAGGTAAAACTCATATTATTGAATTTTTTAAATCATTATTCTAATTGTATCTTATTTAATGTTTTTTTTGATGAAATAGTCTTCCAGGTTGCAGTAAAATGAAGTTTTTACTCTCATTTTCATTGAGCACGTATCTACCATCATAAACGATTTTATTGTTAAGTTTTCCTTCAATTCCTTTAAACTGATTATGATCTGTAACAATAATGATTGAACCATAAATTTCTATATTATTTACATCCCATTCGACACCAAAATCATTATTAAATACCTCATTAATTTCTTTTGGAGTATATAGAGGATCTGCAATTTTGAATTTTAAGCCTTTCATATGCATTAATTCAAC
>JAOUKW010000043.1 GCA_029882335.1 Candidatus Heimdallarchaeota archaeon
AAATTTGTCATGTCTCATGTAGTTGACATTCCTTTTAAATTACAAAATAATATGGAAAGAGCGAAAGACGAAATTCAAAAATATCGCAATTATGTTGAATCACATTGAATTTAAATTAATATAATCAAATAATTTTTCTAAAAAGCTAAATTCATGATCTTTTTCATTTTTCGCCATAATACGACTATCAAACTTAGTTATAAGTAGTATTTAAACTTATATTTCTTAGAATTACACTCCATTGTAATGTTAAAACTTAGAAGGTCATAAAATTTTTAAACCTAAATTTAATAACTACATACATGAATTATAAATTCATGAAAAATAGATTTATTTTTACATCATTGATAATATTTCTATTAACATTTGGTTTTGTTGGAGGTGATTTCACTTACAAAGATGTTAGTATAGAAGTTATCGAAAATACTTCATCTTCAAAGGATGGAGGATCAGCTAATAGAATGAGTGGTAATATTCCAACTAGTATTACTCCTATGGCTGCAGGTGATTCTTTTGATACAGCAATAGAAATATCCATTGGTACTCCATTTAACTCACAGTTAAATGATTCGAATTTTTACTATCAATTTGTAAAATTCCAAGGTTCTGCAGCAACTGTAGTCGATATAATCTTGAATCTTGAAGGTTCAGATGTTGGACAGGATATGGATTTTGATCTCTATGATGAATATCAATCTTATCTGGATGGTTCATACGATGTTGCATATCCAGAAACAATTTCAGATTATCAACTGCCCTATACTGGTTTTTATTACATTTACATTTATCAATATAATCCAGAAGCTGGTGATAGTAATTTCTCAATATCTGTTAATCAAAAATCACAAGGTATAGTTGAAGGTGAAATCGTGTGGGAAAATCTATTTTCCAAATCACATGGTGATGCAGAGGATATGATGAAATATTTGCAAGCTGAAGGATTTATTGCAAATGATTTCTCGTCATTTGATTTATACAGTCTTGAGAGCAATAGTCCTAAAGATTATGTAAAGTCTGCCTCCTTAATTATTTATGGTTTATTAAGATATGCAGAATCTGCAATATCAAGGAATCCTGTTGATCCTGCTTCAGAAATATTTTTGATTCTAGATTTATGTGTCAATATTTTCGAATATGTAGATATCATTTCATTACCTAATGGATTATTACCTGTGGATCTATCATTTATCCCTGCAACAGACCCAGATTTTCCAGCATTAGGTGAAGAATTAGTATTGCTTCAGGATAATGTATATAATTTAATGGTAATGAACGATTTAAGATGGTCCGTTATACGTGCTGCTGATAAATATGGTTATGTGGTAAATGAATTTGATGACCCTTATCAATATGCAAATGATCTTGTTCAAAGAGCAAACAACACTTATAATGCGTTAAGATCAACATTTTATGTCAATGATTCAGCTCCCGGATTTTTCTCTAAGACATTTGTAAATGATGTCACATTTTTAAATCAAGGTAAAACAAACTCCAGTACCGTGGAATTAGAGTCTAATGCATTATTACTTCAAGTTATTAGTAAAATGAGACTTTCAGGTATCAATTATTCATATGCATTACCTGGTGCTTTACTACCTGCAGAATTGGATGCCTACAATGTAACTTTGGCGACTCATCAAGAAGCATTATACAATTTCATTGTTGCAAATCTAACAGTATCATCAGTACCTTTTACCACGATTCGAGCTCCTGGTATTGGTGTGGAATCATGGGATTTAGTAACTGGTGTAAAATCCGACTGGAGTACTTTGCTTGGCCAAATATTCTTAATAGAGACATATCGTTGGGATTCATATTTTTATGATACTTATTATCTAAATTCAGGATATCTAGGAACTGGTATTTCTGGTGAAATAATACCTGCTGATGTGGATCGAGCTGCTGATTTAGCTTATAATACGATTATCTTATTTTACAGAAATGGGCTTCCTGTTGATAGAATATTAAATAATGAAACTTATCAGGGAGATACTTCCAGTATATATAGTATATCTCAATTACTGGGTGTATTTCGACGTTTGTCCAATACATACCAAGATTTATTTAGATTATATGGATCTGATCCAGTATATGGTCGTGAATGGGTTGAAGTAGGGAAAGTATGGCTAAGAGCAGCAAGAGATTTGAGAGCAACTGTAGATGAAAAGCTATTTGATAATACAAAGAAAAGTTACATTCCTCAATATGATCATAGAGCCAATCTTTCTTATAGGAAGGATACAGTGTATGAATCAAATTCTTTCCTTGCAAATGCAATCATGCTTGAAGAACACACTCTGCGTTTTCCATTTAGAGGATATTTATCCTATGATGATGAAGTTTCTGTTGGTACTCCAAGTTTTCTATACCTCAATTTTGATGACCTTGATTATGATTTACCTTTAATATTCCATTCTAAATCTTTTTATTTAGATATCAGCCTGAAAGTTACTTTAACTGATTCTACAGGTTTCACTAAAGAAATTGCTAATATTCCTGGATTTTTAATAGGTGAATCTGCGTATGGAAATGTATTAGATATAGTTTATACCGTTCAGAACAAGGGTATATATTCAATGACCTTTGAAGTTACACTAGAAAATGAAGTAGTTGTATTTAAAACGGTCGAAGCAAAAGCTCTTGGTTTAATTCATTTTGATACAACCTCTGATACTCGAGACATAGTATATACGCACCAAATAACCAACACATACACAACTGAATTTCTATTAAGAGATGAATCTAATAATCAGATCGCGGATTTAAATTTAAAGGCGTTTTGGTCAAGTACAGGTGATGATAGTGGTATCATTGATAATAGTAAATATTTAAAACGAGGAGTTCGTTCATCCAGTTCTGGTAAGGTTTCAATGAGCTTTGATATTTCAACAATTATACAAGACTTTAATAAAAACACCGAGTTAATTAATAACGGTGAAATCTCATTTTGGATACTTTTAAATGCATCATCTCCTGAATCACAATTCCTTGAAATGATTGATCCATATATTGCTCTTCCAGTAAGCATTGTACTATCTTCTTTAGAGGTGATTGTATCACCTGATATTATTTCCTTTGATCAAGGTACAGAGGATGATCTATCTATTTCATTTAATGTAAAGAATAATCTAGGAGCAGTTGTGGGTGCTGCAAATATTGGTATTTTCAGTGGTCAGCAGAGCCTAGGTTCAAGTACAACTGCATCCAATGGATTAACTCAAATTACAATAGATGCAGATGATTTGGCTATATTTAATCCAGGTTTCAATGAGATTACAATTAAAGTGAATCACACCAGATATCCTGATCTCGAATTCAATTATCAAGTTAATGTTGTTCCTAATTCACTTAGATTAGAATTAGATTCGGAACCTAACTTTGAAGTAGAATTATCTCCTATAACTGCATTTCAATATCAGCAAATAGTTCCTCAATCTGTAAAACCAGAAGATCCTAATGATCTTATCTTTGGTGTAACTGGTTCAAATGAACAAGGAGTTTCTATGCTTGCAACTATTACATTAGAATGGGATTCAACTATGACTCAAGGATATGATCTATCAGGAGAAGTTTACTCAACAGCTGCCACAAATAATCAAATAACAATTTCAACCAAAGAGTTAGGTTTTGGAGAATATAATTTGATTATAAAAGGTGTTAAACCAGGTCTTGCATCTGAGGATAATCCTGCAACCTTAGTTGTATTTATTGATATCATCCAAGGGTCATTTGTAGATTCTTTAATGGCAGCAATGTTTATTATAGCTGGTTTATTGGCTGGTAGTATTATTGGAACATTTAAGAATAAAATCTTATTATATCTAGGTATGTTAATTACTTGTCCTAATTGTTTCAACTATACTAAGAGACGAAATTATGCATGTCATCAATGTGGTAACTTAATGCCAGGTAAAGAATTACAATCTGAATTTTCTCTAGATGAGGATAAGGATGAAGAATCTAAAACTAGCATTGCCAAAACTGCTACTTCATCAGAAACAAATATAACAATGGATGAAGAACCTTCAAAATAAGTAAAGATTCTATATTTAGAACTCAATTAATGAATAACAAATTATAATACATAAATACTTAAAATAAATATTTAATAAACATACAAATTAAAATTTGATTTATGAAAAATTGATTTGGCATAAATTTCATAAAAACTATGTATAACAAAAGATATTGAGACTCCGATTAGTTTTAGATGATTTCTGTTTTGATATTGTGAATATTAACAGTGTATTAAAAGTTAATAGATTTGCCAATTAGTATCATTACCAGAATATTTTATGATAGGTGTAATTAGTAAATTTATCGCGTTATAATTATTAATCAATTCTGAATAGAAGAAATACAGATATTGGTGTATTTTAACTTAAACTCTGTCAAATATACTTTTAGAAATTCTACCACCAATAATCCAACCCCAAGATAAAAATGATAAATTCTTCCAGCTATCATACATTTTTTCAGGATGAAGTTCTTTCATCTTACCAAATAGCGTGGCAAGTAAAGTACCATGTGATACCAATAATATTTCTTTATCGGGATGTAGTGATTCAATTCTAGACATGAAACTGTATATCCTATAAAATGCTTGATGTATTTTTTCTCCCGGATAATCCCCATAGAAATACCTATTTTTCATATTTAAGTATTCTTCATTGGTCATAAACTTTGTAACTTGATGATCTACCTCTTTTAAATCCGCGGAAATCATTAAATCTGCTTTTATTTGGTCTGATATGATAGTTGCTGTTTGAAGTGCCTTCATTTCTGGAGATGTATAAATTAAATTTATTCTATTTAAATGAGGGAAAGTCGCATTTATTTTAGTATCTTTAATCGCTTTTTCAGTTAATTCCCATTGATCCTTACTTTTACCTTCATCAATCAATGGTTCTGCATGTCTAAGAAATATGACCATCTTTTCTTTGTTATTTAAAATTAACTAATAAAGATTATTAACAGTATAGGTATTTTGGAGGGTTTATATTTGATAAATAATCAAAATTGAAGGATTAATTGAATATTTGTTTTATCTAATGGTCTTGTAATCAGTTATCTTTGCAGTTAGCTCGTGTTATACGCAATTCGATAAATCATACTCAAGGGTAAATAATATTCTAGTAGATGATCTCAACTAAATGATTAATACAAATCAGATAATCTTCAAAAAGTAGTAGTAATATTTAATTACAAAGGTATGTATATGTTCTTATGGTTTTACATGAAGGTATTGATTTCTTCAGTTTTATTCCAGCAATCGGAGCAGCAGCTCTTTCTGTATTGAACTGGTTGAAACTAAGAAAAGGAGCTGATTTACGTCCATATCGTATTTTAAATTATGCTATTTGGGGATTAAAAAAAGATAGTAACTTAACTAAGTGGTTATGGATTCCTATTATTGTTAATAATAAAGGAATGCAAGATGGATACATAACAAATGTAAATCTCGAAATTGTTAGTGATGGTGCATCTAAACCGATAAAATCACATCGTAGAGTTGAACTATTAGATTTTACTCCTGCACAATTAAAAAATATGAATTTAAATCAATTTAAATCTGGTGGTTTAAAAGTATTTAATCCAATCTATCCTATTATTATTCCTTCACAAGACGGAAAATCATTCATAATGGAATGTAGTGATTTGGAAAATATAATTCCACTAGACAAAGAAGTTAATATGAGAGTCGAGTTAACTTTTAACGATGATCTTACTTCTAAAATAGAATTTCCATATAAACTTACTTCACAGGGTTTTGAAAAATCATTAGATGGAATAATTTGGTTAGATGTAAATTAAAAAAATAGTTTAAAGAATAGTGTTTTTCACGATTTTATATTAGTAGATCTAAAGATTTCAATTTTTCATGTTTCAAATTTTTATTTTGGTTAATCAGAATATACAAAATCGAACTATTGGCAATAAATATTAAAATAACTCCAATCCATGCAATTGTTGGAAGCACATCATTGCTCCTTAAACATCCACTTTCGCAAGATAAAATTCCAATCATATAAATGAAAAAGTTAATGAAAATTAACATTATAAATTTATATTCCTTGCTTCGTAGTGATTGTATAATTATTGGTATTAAGGGATAATAAGTGTATAAATCATAGCTGTTATAATGTTGACGTGTTGTTAAGACATAAGTAGCAGAAACTAAGGCAGTAAATAGATAGAAACTATTTGGTTCATCGATTTTCTTAAAATTTATCATGAGATATGTTACCAAGATGAGTAATATAAATTGGACAATAATAATGTAAATCCCTGATACATCACTTAACAAATAGTACCATAGAGAATAATTTGGGGTCAATCTATTTACTTGGAACTTGATAACAGATAAAAATGAATTACGATAAACGAGATAAAAATAACTGGTAATGACTATAATAATACTTGTACTAGATTTTAATATAGTTAAAATTTCCTTATATCTTTTATTTTTATATAGAGAAATAATTATCCCTATTATTCCTACACCTGGAAGAAGTTTTACCATAACTCCTAATCCGAGTATGAATCCAGCAAAGGAAATCCTTCCTTTAGATGCAAGATATAAACCTAAAAATAAAAAGAAGATTGCAAACTGATCAAATTTGCCAAAATAGTTTGTTACTATTAATAGAGGATTTAAAAAATAAAGCACATTTATCAGATGAATTTCTTTTTCTTCTTTTGGCTGAATTAATTTTATAAGAATTATGTAAGTAAATACAACAAATAACCATGTAATAAATCGAATTAGGAATTCTGAAGGACCAAAAATAATTAAGAATACAGCCATAAAATAGAAATACACTGGAAAATGAGCAGGTGGTAAATAATATATGATTCCATCTCTTTCAAGTGTTTCTTGTAAATATAGAGGGGTGCCGTTGGAGATCATTAAAATTGATTCATAATTAATTAGCCATACAATATTATCCAAATTAATTAATGAGATTATTAGGTGAAATAGTAAATAAAGAATAGTTGAAAAAATTACTCTATTTGTTAAAAAGACTGGATTAAAGTTTAAAAAATTCCCCATTTGATTTTTAATAGTATGCATATTCAAATTATAATGTAGATTAACAAATATAAATATTTGCTAATTTAACTTATTGTAAGTAGTTTAAACAGATCAATTATATTTTATAATACTATTATTTTGTATTTTACTAATATAACCGAATGACATCAATTTATTTTTTAAGAAATATTTATTAAAATAGATTGAATAAAATTGGTTTTGTCACCTGAAATCCGATGGATTGGTTCTTATCTTAGAAAATATAAAATAATGACAATAACTACAATTATTGGTAGTATAATTGAGATTATTTTATTTTCACTTCCACCCTTATTTGTTGCAAAATTCGTAGAATTATTTATTGTAAACGCTACAACAGAAGAATTCATTCTATGGGTGATGTTATTTTTATTGACTATTACGGTTCAATCTATATTATTTTACTTTATGGCTATAGTTAATGAATATCTAGCACATAGAGTCACAACTGATATGACTGCTGATTTATTTACATCTTTACAAAATCAAACACTTCAATACCATGATAATATACGAAGCGGTGATATTATGGCAAGGGCAACTGGTGATACTAGAATTCTTAATATCGGTTTGTCACCAGCCCTTAGATTCTTAAATCAAATTGTATTTGCAATTATATTTACCATAGGGGTATTATTATATGTAAATTTCAAATTATCTATTATTTTATTATTTATCTCACCCCTTTATGCCTATTTTATCTATACTTATGCAAAGAAATTAGGACCTTATAGTGATGAATTGCAGACTGATTTTTCAAAGGTTTCTATCCATGCTGCAGAGTCATTATCTGGTATACGCGAGATAAAGAGTTTTAACTGGGAATCTGAGGATTCAAAATTATTTGGTAAGCTATCATCTAATCATAGTCAATCTTATATGAAATTTCATATTGCTTCTGCTTATTTTTATCCCGGGTTAGTAATTCATTTAGCATTAGCCTTAACCACGATCTTTGGTGTCGTTTTGTTGATTAATAATGAACTTACATTTCCAGAGTTGGTGATATTTCTAAGTATGATCTCGCACATTTTATGGATTAGTGGTGGTTTGCAATGGATGTCGTCAATTTTATCAAGAAATAAGAGCTCTGCAAGGCGATTAATGGATATGATATTTGCAGATAATTATGAAAAACAAGGAGTAAATATATTTGATGGCAAAAATGCTTCAATTGAATTTAAAGATGTTTACTTTCGATATAGTGAGACTTCAAACTACGTGCTTACTTCAATTAATCTCAGGATAGAATCTGGAGAAACAGTAGCAATAGTTGGAGGACCAGGTTCTGGAAAAAGCACTTTGAATAAATTAATACTTAATTTATATAAGCCCACTCTTGGTCAAGTATTAATTGGTGGAAAGGAAATCCAATCTTATACCAATGAATCAATTCGTTCTCAGATTTCATCAATAGAACAAGATATCTTTTTATTTTCAGATACTATTTTAGCGAATATTTCTTTTGGAAATCCTGAAGCATCTTTTTCTGAAATATTAGATTCTGCAAAAATTGCTAACGTTTTAGAATTTGTCGATAAAATGGCAGAAAAATTTGAAACTAGAATTGGTGAAAGAGGTGTGAGGTTATCTGGTGGTCAAAAACAGAGGATTGCAATTGCTAGAGCTTTATTATTGAATCCATCAATATTAATTATGGATGATGCTTCTTCATCTCTAGATGCAGAGACTGAATATAATATCCAAAAAGCTATACAAAATGTAATAAAAACTAGAACATCAATAATTATTACTCACAGACTATCTATTTTGGCAGAAGCAGATAGGGTAATCGTGCTTGAAAAAGGTCAAATAGTCGCTAACGGAACTCATGATAATTTATTGAGGAATTCAATTTATTATCGACGGTTATTTGAAGAACATTATCATTTACAACCACTTGAAGGAGGAATTTAATTGGAAAGTAGCAAAATTGAATTCAAAGAAGGTGAATTATGGCAAAATATATACCAGCTATTAAAATTAGATTCAAAAAGACTTTATATTCTAATTGCAATAATGGTATTCAATGTTGCTGTTTCTATTGTAGGTCCTCTTTCTTTTAAAAAGGCATTAGATCAAATAGAAGTGACAACTGATCTCAAACCGTTTGAATATGAAATTATACTATATTCGTCAATCTACTCTTTTACTATTTTCATAATATTTTTTATTAGGTTAATTCAGAATATCATGATCGCAAAAATTAATACGAATTTGTTTCATCAGCTAAGAATTCAGGCATATGATAAGGTGATGCAAAACAAAATTTCATTCTTTGATAATGTAGAGTCTGGAAAAATTGTTTCAAGATTGGTTAATGATTCAAATGAGCTTTTAGATACTGGTAGAAGGTTTGCTGATTTTTTTTCACAAATAATCATATTAATTGTGTTATTAGGAGTAATGATTTCATTTAATCCGATATTGACATTAGGTTCAATTGTAATTGCTCCATTCACAATTATTATTCTATTGACAATGAGGGATTATCAAAGGAGTAGATCGAAAAATTGGCAAAAGAATATTGCTGTTGTAAATTCTAGATTTGGAGAAATAATGAAATCCATTGCAATCAGTAAATCATTTGGTAGAGAAGAAGAAAACGCGAATCAATTCAATATTATTAATGAACAAACATATAAGGCGTCAAAAGAACGAGGTCGTGCCATATTTATTGTAGGTCCTATTCAAGATTTTTTAAAACATATATCTATACTAACTTTAATTATATTTTCTTATTATCAATTAAAAGTTGGTATTGCAATGATTTATCTATTTATCCTCTTACAGGCATATTTTTGGGGTCCTATATCTGAAATATCTCGAAATTACAGTCAGTTTCAATCTTCATTGGCTGCATTAGAACGGATATTATCCATAATGTCAAATGAATCAAATCGTGAAGATCACTCAGGAGTAGTTGATGGATCAAATATTGAGGGAAATATTAGATTTAATAACGTAAGTTTTTCATATAATGAAACAACGGAGGTATTGTCTAATATTTCCTTTAATCTAGGTGTAGGAGAAACTTTGGCATTAGTAGGTCATACAGGTGCTGGCAAATCAACAATTGTTTCGTTATTGATTAGGTTCTATGATGTAAATTATGGAGAAATACTCATTGATAATACAAATATAAATGATTTTTACTTACCCTCACTTCGATCTTCAATAGGATATGTTGCTCAAAATACTTTTATTTTTAAAGGAACAATTAGACAAAATCTAAAGGTTGCTCGTCTTGATGCTTCAGATGAGGAAATTTGGAATGCAATTGATGTTGTTCAAGCTAGGGAGTTTATTGAAAATTTACCAGGTAATTTAAACTATGAAATTCAAGAAGAAGGAACTAATATTTCTCAAGGTCAAAGGCAGATGATTTCACTTGCAAGAGTTATTTTAGCAGATCCACGAATTATTATTCTAGACGAATTTACTAGCTCCCTAGATCTGTATACTGAAGCAAAAATTCAAAATGCAATTTCTGTTGTACTAAAGAATAGAACAAGTATTGTAATTGCTCATCGGTTAACTACTATAATAAATGCAGATAAAATACTGGTATTAGCAAATGGTAGAATAATTGAGGAAGGAACCCATCACCAACTAATTACAAAAAATGGAATCTACTCTGATATATTCAATAAATATTTTGAATTTCAGCTTAAAGGTTTAACTCCAAGAGTTAAAATTTAAGCAAAATAGAAAATTGAGATTTATTGGTTAAATTAGGTTTCATTATACAAATGATTTATGAGGAACTTAAACATATCTATATTATCGGTAATATGGTCTGTTTAAAATATATTTTTATAGATTTATGAGAAATATAATTTGACAGATATCAAAGGCTGGTGGTGACCTTTAGTAATTTTGGTAAAATCTCTGAACATTCGAAATACTTGAATTATATCAAGCGGACAAAGAATATTAGAAAAGTACTACTGGTAGGATCTGGTGCAGTAGGTAAAACTTCAATTGTTAAAGTATTTAAGGAGAAATCTTCTTTAACTGATTTACGAGATTATGAGTTGAAATATCATAGGACTCATTTTCTAGATTTAGAAAGCATAAAAATTGCAGATTTAGTTGAAAAAGAAGTAGAAGGGGTGATTACTTTTGTTGATGTTGCAGGACAATTGGACCTACCAATTCACGCACTTCGTGATATTACACGTACTACTCTTGGAGCTGTAGATCTTGTGTTTTTAGTATTTGCACAGGATAATGTAAATTCTTTTCTTGAATTAAGTAAATGGGTTGATATAATAGAGGCAGAGAAAACAGTTTTTGAAGAACCATCAGAGGTAAAATATTTCTTAATCCAAAATAAAGCAGATTCATCTGGAAAAATTGCAAAGACATTAATCGATCAAGTTATCCAAATGAAACCAACTATTCTTCATCATTTTGTCATTTCATGTGTTTCTGGTGAAGGGATTGTAGAATTGCAAAAAGCATTAGTCAAAGAATTATTTGGGGGTAAGTAAGGATCTCAGAAATCGTTACTACAGATTACCTGTGTAAAATATGCAATTCAAAAGAAACATTCCGAATTGACAAAAAGGATACTTATATGTCCAAAGAAGATGAGAAGAGTTTTTTTGGAATGACCCTAAATACTTTCCGTGTTAGTCATGTAACTGGATTGGAAAAACATATTAACGCCTTATTAGTGGATCACAAGGGATTTTTCAGGGGACATATCGATTCTTATTCTGAGAAAATAGAAAAGGATAATAAAGAGTATAATAGAATATTAAAATTCACTGGAGATACTGAATGGAGTAGTTCACTATTTCAATATGCGATTTACATCAATGTTTTAAACCAATGGACATTTGAATTACTTCCATCAGGAGAACTTAATGGACTTGAATTTAGTAATATCATGATAGAAAGAATGAATGAATTAGAAAGAATCTATTCTTCTGTACCTGATAATCCCATAATATACGTGGGAAATACGGTTAATCAGGCAATGATTAAGAGAAAACAATTAATGGTATTCACTTTCAATGGAAATCAATGTCCAGACAGTAAACAAACAATGTTACTTAAAATAGGTGAGTTTTTCTTGGATATGAATTTAAATCCTCAAGATTTGATGTTTTATCGTAAAAACTTTTCAATTGTTTTAAAAATCATTGAACAAACCGAGGTTGTAGATGAAGATTTTAATTATTTACGACGAATTTTAATAGATCGGACCCTACATGTAAAAACTCCATCAACATTTCCTGATATGATGTACAAAATAATTGGTATGGTTACCAATGCCTACGAGATCGCACCTTTAGTTCTTATTCCAATTTTTAAGGGTGAAAATTCAATTATTGAAATTTTGAATTCTAATTCATTAGATATTTATAAAGATATATTAGATTTAGTAGATTATTTAAATCGTAGATACCTTGTAAAAGCAAATTAATCATTCATTTTATTATTTTGAACAAAGAGATTGGTGTCGTTGTTTCAAATTTAGATGCTCCGGCATCAAATGCCCATGATTTTAATTGATCCCGTGTAAAAAATCCATATGATCCGTTAATTATCTTAATGTGTAATTCATTATATAGATTTGCCTCAGGATAAAAATTTTGTGAACCAAATAGAACCCCTCCCGGTTTTAATATACGAATTAATTCTTTAATCATATTCCTGGGATTATGCCAATGGAAGATTTGCGAACAATATACATATGATAATGAATTGTCTTCGAGATCAAAAGAATTTAAATCACTTTGAGAAAATACCGGCATTTTGAAATCATTGGCAATTCTATCATTATGATTAAATGATTTTAACATTCTCAAGAATTCATTATTTGCTATGTTAATAAATTCTGGTGAATTATCAACTCCATAGAGGTTTAATTCCTTTATATTACTACCTTGTTTTCTTAATAAATGAATTATATGAGCTAAATTGACTCCATTTCTACATCCAACTTCCAATAAATCACCTGGATTACGTAAAAACTCGCTATAAAGAAAAGCTGCTTTATTAATCGTCATATACATTGAACCAGAAAGAACAAAATCCCATCTAAATAAATTAATTCCATTAAAGAATTCAATTTTATTTCCTTTCAATCTATTTGGTAATTGATTTGAATATTCTTTCCAAATATCAACCATTGCATCTGAAAAGATCTTTGGGCGTCGATAGTTGTCTTTAACGTAATGGTCGCAAATATAATTTCCATTTATATTAATTAAAACCCTATCTCGCTCAAGAATATTGAGTAATTGTGATAATAAATCTAGATCTGTATAATTAAAATGGTTTGCAATATCTTCTAGAGTTCTTTCCTCTTCTAAAAACTCAAACCATCCTTCTACACCAATAACTTTAATTATGTTACCTCTAAAGAAATTGTTTATTTCTTGCCTTACTATTCCTGTTTTTCCTAGTTTTAGTAATTCTTTCCAAATTAGAAATTTAGGAAACATAATTCTTCACCTATTGAATTAGAATTTCTTCTAAATAATTAATTTAAATATTTGAATAATAATATAATGATATTACAATTTACAATAACTCAAAAATAATTGAATTTCTGAAATTTACCTAAAAATAAATAAATTGAAATTATTTTATCATTTAAACTTTCGAAAATAATTGGATAATTAAATATATACAATGAAATTACTTTGAATGACTTGGACAAAAAGATTACTTAAGGTAAATCTAACGACAAAATCCATTCAAATAGAAGAAATTAAACAATCAGTATTAGAAAAATATATTGGAGGTAAAGGATTAGGTGCATATTTACTACATCAATATGTAGATCCAAAAATTGATCCTTTGTCTGATAAAAATCCGATTATTATTGCTACCGGACCTGCCCAAGGAACGGTACCTATTGCTGGCCGATATTCAATTATTACAAAATCACCACACACAGGAATTTTTTTAGATTCACACGTGGGAGGTTATGTTGGACCTGAATTAAAATTTGCAGGTTTTGATGCAATAATGATTTTGGGTAAATCAGAGCATCCGGTGTATATTGAAATTACAAATCAGTCTGTACATATTAAAAATGCAGATCATTTATGGGGGCTATCTTCACTAAATGCTGAAGACCAAATCAAAGAAAATCATGATGCCAAGGCAAAAGTAATCGTAATCGGACCTGCTGGAGAGAATCTAGTCCACATATCCACTGCAACAAGTGATTATTACAGAACTGCCGCCAGAGGTGGTATAGGGATGTTATTTGGTAGCAAGAAACTCAAAGGTATTTCTATTCGAGGAACTTTAGAACTAGATGTACCTGATATTGGATCACTCAAAGAATTAAGAAAAGATATAAATCACAGAACAAAGAAATCTATAGACAATGGGCATTTATTACCAAAAATTGGTTCTTCTTGGCTATTGCGAATTGCAAATGAAAGAGATCAATTACCAACTCTAAATTATCAGTACGGTGAATTTGAAGCATTTGAGAAAATTACCGGAGAAAGTTTACATGAAAAATTTTCATCAGTAACAAAAAGAAAACCATGTTATCGTTGTCCTTTAGGTTGTTCATATATCATTAATTATGAAGCAGAATGGACTGAAGGAAGGATGGTACAACATCCCGAATATGAAAGCATTGGTTTACTTGGGTCAAATTTAGGTATTGACTGTCTAGATCATATATTACAGACAAATCATACTTGCAATTCACTTGGATTAGATACTATTTCTACAGGTTCTGTTATTAGCTGGTTTATGGAAGTTGGAAATAAAGGCTTAATACCTGAAAAATACAAACACGAAAAAATTGAATTTGGTGATAAATCTGGTATAATCCAACTAATAAGTAAAATCGCAAATCAAGAGGGTGTCGGCGAAATACTATCACAAGGGGTAAAAAGAGCATCTGAAATATTTGGTAATGGTACAGATCGCTATGCAGTACATGTGAAAGGATTAGAATTGCCTGCTTGGGATCCTCGAGGTAAACTTGGTTTGGGACTATCATACATTACATCAAATGTTGGTGGGTCTCATTTGAGGGGCTGGCCTGCAACAGTAGATCCGCCAGATCGATCGATGGTACCATATATTGATAGTTTGATTGAGCAGCAAGATTTAAAAATTTTAAAAGATAGTTTGATTATGTGTCATTTTACACATTCTATAGCTCCAGGACTAGGAATATCTGACACTGCAAAAATATTTGAAGTAACCACTGGAGTAAAAACTTCTGTAAAAGAAATGAGAGAAAAAGCTCAACGAATTTGGATTGCTAGTAGATTATTTAATGTAAAAATATGGGGTGAGATAAGTCCTCGTCAACTCGGTGTTTTGCCCCATAGACTCATGTATGATCCCCTTCCAACAGGTAAAGCAAAGGGTATGACTTCCTTTAATAATCAGCAGGACCTTGATGAATCACTAACTATATTTTATAATAAACGAGGATGTGATTTTGATGGTCGACCACAATATCAAGAAATAACAAACTTATAATCCCATCTCAACAAATTGAATTTCCTGAATTTTCTCATATAAATGATAGATTCTAGTCAAAAGAGAGTTAATAATAAAATTGACATTTCCATTTGTTTCACTTACAAGCTTAATAATTTGACTTTGGTTTAGTTCAATAATTTCTCCTTTTATATCACTTGTTGGAGATCTAAGAAGGTCTTCTGGCTGAAAGAAAGGAAATTGGGAAAGAATCAAATATTCAAGTGCAAAACGTTTTCGTGTATCATTGGGTAAATCTATTTGTGAACTGAATATCTCAATTAATTTTGATAGATGTTCAGGAACGTATACCTTCATATTTGATGGTACGATTTATGCAATATAAATTAATGAGACATAACTAAAAGTAATAAATTTTATTAAAGTAATAAATCAAATAAATATTAATTATAGTGGATTATTATAGTTTTTTGAATTTTTTAACAACAGCGAAAGTTGCTAAAAATCCAATAAAGAAAATCACGGAGGGTGCTGGTAATCCTTTACCTTTACCAACAATTAATGTACCAACCATATTTTCATGACCAGTTTCACTGCAATAAAATTCATACTCAGTATCATCATCAGGAGTCATCATATTAAACATTTTAACACCCATGTGTCCATCTGTTGTATTCATTACTGCTAAGTGTACTTTATCCATATCATCATCACCATCAATAGTAAAATCATGAGTAACATTTGATTGGTTTTTAAACATAATCATAACACAAGTATTCTTTTCTACAGTGAGCTCGGTAGTGTTAAATGTAAGATCTG
>JAOUKW010000044.1 GCA_029882335.1 Candidatus Heimdallarchaeota archaeon
TAAATTTTGGAAAATTTGATAAAAATGACTCCTGACTCCATTGATTATAACGTTTTTCGACGATGATTTAATATGTATGCTATCTTTATTTACATCTTTGAAATCATGCTCTATAATATCATTGATTATTTTTACTAAATTAATTTCAATGATACTATCAATTTTAAAGCCAACTTGTGAGTATTCAACTAGACCATTAATCATCTCTTTCATTCTGATGACATAGGATTTCATTATGTTGAATTCTTCCAACTCTTTTTCATTGAGTTTTGTTGCCAAAGTTTCTGTTAAGAGTTCATTGGATGAATATATTAATGTCAAAGGTTGTAATAAATCATGAGATACTATGGAAACAAAATTGGAAAGTTCATTGTTTGATCTTTTTAAATCCTTATTTAAAGTTATTAATTCATATTGAGTATCAATATACATCATTTCAAAAGATACTCTGAAATCGAGAAATCCAAGCCCCTTATTTGTGGTTATTTCTTTTGCTCGTTTGAGTAATTCTAGAGATGCTTCCATTTGATCGTTAATTAGCAATAATTTTGACTGTAAAATTAATATTTCAACCATAAGGATAAATGAATTGTTTTTAAATGCGATGTCATATAATTCTTTGGTATATTTAATTACATCATCGTATATTTCAACATTCTCTGATATAGTATACTCACCAAGAAGTAATTCAATAAGATTTAACATTGCATTTGTTTTCATTTCATGGATAATAACATTTTCTTTGATAATGGATTCAAACATTTGTTGTGATTTCGCCCTTTCTGTTTCCATGTGTTGCTTTTTCAATATACTTGCAGATGCTAGTTTATGTAAGATGATAATTATCTTATTTTCAGTAGTTTTTGCAATTTCCTCAAGTTTAGTAAAATAATATTTTGCCTCTTTAATTTGATAAACTTCTGTTGTGGTTACTATCAACTTGTAAAGAGTTTTACTAATATCTAGTTTATTTCCTATTTCTTCTCTGTATTTTAGGCTTTGAGTAAGATAATCAATACTCCTTAACATTTGTCCTTTAAAATTATATACAATGCCTATATTATGTAATACTTCACCAAGTCCTACTTTATTTCCGATCTGCTCCCGATATTCAAGACACTTAAAATAATATACTAAAGCTTGATCCAATTCCCCTTTATCCTGATAAACCTCTCCAATATTCAAAAGAGACATTGAAATTTCTTGGGTATTTCCAATTTCTTCTCGTAATTTTAAACTTTTTTGAAAATACATTAATGCTTCAAATATCTCTCCTTTGCTATGATAAATGCTACCAATATTATTTAATGCGATAGCAATATCGTGTTTATTACCAATATTCTCTCTAAGTTCAAGGCTATATTCATGGTATCCGAGAGCTTTATCTAACTCTCCTTTAAAATAATGGATATTTCCCATGTTTCCAATACAATTGGCAATTTCTTGTTTGTAACCAACTTTTTCCCTAAGTGTAAGAGATTCATTGTAGAAATTCAAGGCTTCATCTAGGTCTCCTTTCATTTGATAAATATTTCCAATGTTATTCAAAGAATTACCAATATCTCTTATATTTCCAATTTGCTTACGTATTTCATAGCTTTCATTATATTTACTTATCGCTTCGTCAATATTACCTATGATTAGATTTATTGTTCCAATTTCATTGATTACTTCAGCAATATCCTGACTGATTTTTGTTTTGTTCCTAATTTCGTTTGATTTATTGAATAATTCAAGTGCTTGTTTGAATTTTCCTTGAAACCGTAGCATTTTTGCTTTTTGAAAGTATAAATTTCCAATAAGAGATTCATTAATTATATTTTGACTGCTTTCAAATGCTTTATCTATGTAACTTTCACCTGATTTAAATTCTCCTTGTTCTGCAAGTATTATTGATTTTGTTAAATACGCGACGACTATTAATTTTTGGTATTGATCATCAATTTTATTTGAATCAGAACTTAATTTCTCTATTGTAAGATCAATTATATTTTTCGCCAGATCTATATTATTTAATTTAATTAAACATGTACATTTTATCAGATTAGCCTGTATTACTATTGCTTGCAAATCCAATTCTTTGGCATCTAAGAGTATATGGTTTGCGATGAAATATGCATTTTCAAAGTAACCTTGTCGAATAAGTAATTCACATTTTTTAATTTTTAAGATATTACTACTAATTGGGTCTTGATTCTGCTCAAGAGAAGCATCAATGTCTTCAACTGCTTCAATTAATTTACCTTGCATAATTAGATGATCCGTGGTTGAAAGTAATTTAGTAATGGATGCATCAATCATAGTACTTCTAATTTAACCATAACAAATTATAATATTATTATGTTTTTAAAAACTATAAATAAAATTGATTAGAATTTTTAAAATGTATTTAATTTAGTCAAATTTGATAGAGGAGAACGGTAAATATTTCGTTAATACTTCAGGTATAGCTAAAATATTATCCTCCAGGTGGTTTTCAATTATTGCCAACAAGGTTCGTTGAATTGCTAATCCAGTTGCATATATGGTGTGAACATAAAAACTCTCTTTTGTAGGTGCTTCTGTATGTTTTATCTTCAACCTTCTAGCTTGCCAATCAGTGACATTACCAATGGATATAATTTCTCTGAATCTACCTTGAGTAGGGAACCATGCTTCAATGTCATACTGTCTCGCTGCTTTATGATCCATATCACCAGTACAAATCTCTACAATTCTATATGGGATGTTTAATTCTTGAAGCATTTCTTCACAGTTTACAGTAAGCTCATCCATGATTTGTTGAGATTCTTCTGGTAAGCTAACAACATATTGTTCAACCTTATTGAATTGATGAACACGGAATATACCTTTAGTATCTTTATCTTCTGCAGATGCTTCTTTTCTAAAACAAGGGCTATATCCTCCATATTTAAGAGGTAAATCCTTCGATAATAGAGTAGTATTGGCATTCATTGCGGCAATTGGGTGTTCTGAGGTAGGTATTAGGTATAGGTCTTCTCCTTCTATTTTATACAATGCATCTTCAAATACACCAAAATCTGTGGCACCTTCTTCCACCCAAGCTCGTACTAGGTATGGGGGAGTAATTATTTTAAAATCTTTCATTTTTAACTTTGTTACTCCATATAAACCTAATGCGAGGTCAAGTAAAGGAAACTCATTTAATTCAAAATAAAATCTCGATCCAGCAATTTCTCCTGCTCTTTCTAATTCAGCAAAATTCAACTTTACTACCAGATCTGAGTGATGAATTGGTTGATTTTCAAGTATAATTACTTTATCTTTCAAATCTTTCTTATCATTAGCATTTAATTTTTCAAAGTCATTTTTCCAAATTTTAAATTGTCCCCAATATTTTACCGCTACATTATCTGATTCATCATTTCCTCTTGGTACTTCATCTTGAATCAAATTTGGTAATGTTTTTAACTTATAATCTCTGGATTCTAATAAATCCTTTTCTTTTAAATCATTATCTGAAATTAATTTCTTTAGTGTTTTCACTCGGGTTAGTTGTTGTTTTGAGGAATCATCAGTTTTATTCTTATTCTTCCCTATTTCTTTGGCTAGTTGATTTCTTTCTTTTTTTAATTGATTAGATTCAGATAATATCTCTCTCCATTGTAAATCTAAATCATAAATTTCATCTATTAAATTTACCTTGTTATATCCTCTCCTGAGTAAATTTTCTTTTACTTTTTCTTTATCTTCGCGTATGAGGTGTATATCTAACATAGATTTATGGTAAAATAATTAATTATAATCTTTTTACAAAGAGACATTGAAGTAAGACTAGTTCTTTGCATTTAATAGTGAAGTAAATTTTTTGTGGGTTTCTTCTGAAAAACGATCAAATATTGGACGTAAATGTTCGTATGGAATACCTTCTGCCTCTATTAAGACAGAATAATATGCATCAGTGATTTCTTCCACTTCTTTGCTAACAATTACAGAAGTATTTTCTTTTATTTTATTGACAAAATAAATAAAGACGTAGTTTTGTCTTTCTCTAACAAAAACATCGATTCCTCCTAATTCTAGACCATCAATTTGCTCTGAACTAGTAAACATTTCTCCACCAATGTCTTTTAATGAGGTAATCATGCCTGTTATCATATTTTTATCGATTTCTACTGTGTTTTCACTTTCCCAGAATTTATCATAAATTAGATTCATATTTTCAGAAATAATAATTCCTGCTAATTCTGGTTTTACTTCCTCCTGATAATCATCCAAGTTTTTTCTCAATTTCATTTTGGCAACAGCCAAATTATCCAATGAGTCATCTTCTCCTTTTGATTTTGACTGAGATCTAAAGATTGCTGCTTTATTCAATCCTTCTGAAGTATGTATTGCTATTTCTTGAGCAGATGTTTTTATGGAAAATATTTTATCAATAACATCACTATTTAATCCTTTGATAATATGATCATTAATCTTATTTTCATTTGAAATCATAAATATTTGAATTGCAGGATCCATTTCTTTACTAAAATCTGCAAAATCGAGTGGAGTTCGTGAAGCTCGAATCTGATAATCTAGTATTAGTACACCAATACGATTAGAGTTGATAAATTTTATAGATTCATCTTCTATACTTGAAATATATACCTGAAAGTTCTGAGATTCCTTATTAATACTTTCAAGTTCTGGACCGTATAATTCAGGTATGGCAAGATCTGACGAAAATATCAGGATGTTTTCAGGTATTTCTTCTGTTTCTTTGGTTTCTTTCTTTGATTTTTGATAATTTTCAAATAACAATTGATCATCCCGATCAAATGCATCCAAAATATTTTCCAATTTATCTTCTTCCTCTATTGTAAGGGTATCATTTGCTAATTGCGAAGAATAGTTTGACAAAATTTCTTCAAGCAGAACTTCAATTCTATCTTCTGCAGAGCTTACATTTGATTGATTTAGGTTTTTTACCAAAAAACAAAATTGAAATTCCTCATGAAACCTAAATATAACAGATACTCCACCGAAATTAATCTCCTTAAGTGACTCATCTGCGTGGAATAATTCATCACCAATAGCAGTGATAGAAGAAAGATAACCAGCTACAAGTATATCATCCTGAGCTAAAGTTTCCTCAAACCATTTAATATATACAGGAACTGTATTGTGTACTATGATAATACCAACAAAATTGACAGGAGTGTCTTTATCCCCAATAATACTAGGATCAAGTAATAATATGCCAGCTTTGCTTAGTCTTGGAGGTTCTTTTACAAATTCAGTAACCATTTTATTTATCGAATATTTTGCTTCTTGTTCTCCAAAGTTAGAAATTAACTCATTTTGATCTACTGGCCAAGTTAAAATTGCATCTACAGAACCATTATTGAATATATTACTTAAAAAATCGATATTAGTATCTTCTGTAAGTAATAACTGACGAGTTAAGGGTTGGGTTTTTTTAATATTAATGGAAATTTTTATTACATCAAAGCCTTGTATGTGTGCATCTAATATTAGTAAGGCATAAGTATGTTGAATTAGGAAATCTAATCCTTTATTGACACTATCAGCATGAGTGAATCTGTACCCAAAACTTTCAGGAATGGATTTCGAAATTTCTAGATATAAATGTTCTCTCCCTATGATTAATACTGGAATACTATCAACATTAAAGCTGTCTATTTCCAAAAGAGAGTCTAAATCATCGAATGAATCCTCTGCCATATCAAACATTATTCTCATTCAATATTATAATATTTCTTGTAAATCAATATTGAATCAACCTGTTATTCTTTTGTATTTAATCAATTTATATTCAAGAACAATAACTACTTATATTGTAATTCGAACTCAGTTAGGATATACAAAAATTTTGAAACACATTCATTCAATCTTACTAAACTGATTTGGAGATACTATAGAATATGGATGTTTGTTCTTGATTACTACGGCTAATTGATTTACTATATTGTTATTCTGATCTATGTCATGCCATCGATCGATAAATTCATCTCTGGGAATAAAGGTATATCTACCCAGAGTTGAGGGATCCATAAAGTAAAATTTATCCATATCATAACCAATTGTCACAACATAATGTCCAGAGTCCCATATTTCCTTCCAATCCTTGGTTTTATCTTCGATCCAAGCTTGAATAGCAACGATCACTGGTATTCCTTCATCAATAGTTTTTTCTAAATTTGATATTCCAAAATCTGTGGTAGAAAACGCATCAAAATCAATAGATTTAGCAAAATTTACCATTTCCCAATTTGGTGTACCTGTTTCAGAAGAACATTTAACTAATTTTGCCAATAGATCTTCTCTCTTTTCATATCCATAATATCCTAGAACACTTTGTAAAGCAGCTACTCCACATGTATAATTGGTTGATTGTCTGACTAATGGTACTTTAATTAATTCATTTTGCATTAACGTCACTCCATGATACAACAAATGGTAGTTTATCAGGTACTGCAACAATTCCTAAAGGTTCTCCCTGATATTTTGCAATTCCTGGCCACCATGCGATGACAAATCCCTCGACTTCAGATCGGATCTCCTCTAGTATTGTACCATCTATTTGACGTACTACTGCAAGTAGATCGTTGATTTTGAAAAAATCTCCAGGATTCATATAATAATCTACAATTCCTGTACAGGGGCTAAATGGATAATTTAATTCTCGATATATTTCCTTTCCTTGAATGACTGGAACATTAGTAATAACTTCTAAATTACCATCAATCATATGTGCCCATTTCATTATATTATTTATTGCTTTTATTGCAGCATCCCTACAATATGGATCTACATCGAATTTTGGTCCTAACTCGAAGGTTGTTGCTGGAATTCTTCTTTTATTTAGGCTTGAACCGGATGTAGATCTATATAAATTATATTTTACATATCGTGATGCAGAGGCATCGGCGATGATGGTTAATCCAGAGGCTCTGACCATAGCCTTTGTTCTTTCAAATAAATTATCTGCTTCTTCTTTATTGGTTTGATATAAAACTCGATCCAAAAAAGCGTATGGTATCGATAAAGTGCTACAGGTATGTAAGTCGATATGAAAATCTGGATTTATTTCGCTGATTTGAGTGAATATTCGACTCCAAGCACGTTCTTGAGGTTTAGGTAAATCCATTCTTTGGTTAATTTCATCTAAATAATCTGTAGCATCTGAAACTAGCTCTGTTTTTGGCTTGCTACTGGGCCACATTCTGTTAGGGTCAACATCATCAAATTGTGGATGTCTAGTTCCTCTGAGCAAACCAGTGGGATTAAGTGATGGAATACAAACAACCCTTCCTCGTAGTAATTTTAGATTTAGCTGTTCTAAGATTCGGTGAATAATTACGATACCTACAGTTTCATGACCATGAACATTAGCTGTAATTAATAAAGTCGGTCCATCAGATGTTCCACTAGCAATTATTACAGATAATTTTTCATCAACCCCTGTGGGATGTTCCACTAGTTTGATCCATCCTCGTTGGATTTGACCTCTAATTTCTGTTATATCACCAATTTTTATCACAATCTAGGTTCCTCAAATAAGAAGAAATAGTTTATCTCTTTCTTATAGAAAATTGGTTGATTATTGAATGAAATTATATTTATCTATATTTTGTACAAATCTAAATCTCGTTGAATTACCTTGCATAAGTTCATATTCATGTCATACCATCCTTCCAATTCTAATATTGGTTTATCATCAATAATGAGCTTAACCACATATTTTTCAGTTGGCCAAAGATTTATTTTTTCATTTAATATTTCATTTAAATTTATCCAATGTAAATCTCCCTCTTCATTTTTTTCTAGAACTTTTTCATCAGTGATTGCATCATAAACATAAATATACCAATCTAATACTGGATGTATTTTTTCTCCATTTAATTGTCCATAATAAATTATACCTCTATACCTAATATTATTTAATACCAATCCTGTTTCCTCATGAATTTCTCTTATAATACTTGATCTTGGTGACTCTCCTGCTTCAATCTTACCACCTATAGCTACATAATTATCTTTGTGCATGTCATCTTCCTTTTTATTTCTATGCAACATTAATAATTTTGATTTATCTTTATTGAATATATAACAAAGTGTGGCAAGCTTCATACAAAACAGGAAATTTCATGACATAAAAATACTTCAGAGTGAATTGACATCAATACCTAATTTTTGGCATTCTTCTTCAAATATTAATTTCATAGGATTTGTATTTTCAGTTTCAACCAGTTGTTTTATTTCTTTTAATAATACTATTATTTTTTCTTCATCATTAAAATAAATTAATCTAATCTTCTCAATTTTACAATTTACAATTCCAAGAGAATAATTAAGCATTCTTGATTTTTCAATTCCCATATCTAATAGTTGTTCAATGTCTAGTGATAGTTCATCAAGTTCATCAAATAAATTTAGATCAATCGACTCAGAAGAATAATAAATTAGATTGGCTAAAATTATATATGGAATTGATACAGCCCAACCATCTGATGTATTTGCCACATTAGTAAATACCGTAAGTAAGCTTTCAAGAGATTTTTGATATTTTTCAATTTTAAGATAAACAAGGGATACTTGTAATTGGTGAAAAATATAGTCATTGGATGTTTTGTTGGTGTTTAAATAAACTTCTGCTTTATAATGGTATTCAAGTGCTTTATGATATTCAGTCTTTTTATAATTAACCAATCCGAGGTGATCTAAGAAAAAGCTCATTCTAGGTTCATTGTTATACTCTTTAGCAATATTATATCCCATTAAGTAGTATTTTTCAGCTTCTTCATAATTTGCTAAATAATGATAATTAATAGTGGCTAAACTGTAATAAAATCGATCTAATAATTGTGGATCTGTAATTTCATGAGTGTTCATAACTTTTACTGCTTTATGGTAGAATTCAAGACCTTTTTCTAATTCTTGATTCATATGGTATATCACTCCTTTTGAATTGTAAGACTTAGCCAATCCGTGCCAATTTTCATGTGATTTTTGTATCGAAATAAGCTCATCTACTAGAATTTTTGCCTCATCTATTTTTTTTGCATGGTAGTGATTTTGTAATTTTGCTTCCATTAACTCCATGAGATATTGTACCTGTTCTCCAGTTTTATATTTTTCAAGATATTCATCTAATAAATTATTAGCTTCATCAAATTTATTTTCAGCTTGATAGGTTGAGTTTAATTGAAGAATGAGTTTTATGAATGGTTTTGCGTTATATGGTTCATACTTGAATAAATTAATACTATCGAGTAGAAATTGCTGTGTTTGAAATTTTGCATCTCGATATGGGAATTGAATTATTCTATTAATTGCATCGTAGAGCATGGTGTATAAATTTTCTAGTGCTCTTTGATCAACATATGTACTCATCACCCTTTTATTGGCACAGCAGTATAATATCTTTTTCTTAAACCAAAAGTAAAATTGTATTATTTGGAAAAACTACCATCTATAGAAAAATGATTAGATAAAGTTATTATTGTCTTGTTAATAATTTATTTATGATTGAATATATAACTACGCCAAATGCCCCTCTTCCAGGAGGACATTTCAGTCAAGGAACTGTTTTTGGAAGTGTTCTTTATACAGCTGGTCAAATAGGTCAAACGATAGATAAAAAACTAGTGAATGAAAGTATAACTTCTGAAGTAAATCAAATTATGATCAATCTGAGTGAAGTAGCCAAGGCTGCAGGGACTGATCTACTAAATACCCTAAAAACAACAATATTCATTACAGATATTAGCTTTTTCAAAGAAGTAAATGAAGCATACAAAACTTATTTTCCAAATAATCCTCCTTCTAGATCTACTGTAGTCGTGGCTAATTTAGCTGCTAACGCAAGAATTGAGATTGAAGCAATAATCGCCATAAAATGAATTTGTGAATTGATTTACCATTAGTTTATTAATCATTAGAATTGATATTCATCTATTGGTCTTCCTAGACCAACATCAATGGGACGAAATTGAGTATAAGGAATAACTCCTCTAGTATCCACAATTGGCTGTGATGGTCTTAAGTTATTCATAATTTTTGTCCAATCAAAATAATTATGAGGGGTAATAATTACAACTACATCTGATTTGTTTAAAACGTAATCCAGGTCATTTGTGGTTAATAGAGGGTTTGATTCAATTATATCGTCACATATCAGAATATTTGCGCCTAGTTTCTTTAAACTATTAATAATAGGAATTGCAGGAGAATTACGAATATCCATTATGTTTGGTTTATATGAATATCCTAGAATACCAATCGTACTAGCTGTATATGATTTATTTACGCGATTTAAGGCTAATTGAATAAGTTTGATGGTATGATCCGTCATTTGGCTATTTATTTGAGATGCTAAATCTATGAAATTAGTAGATGAATGATACTTTTTCGCTATGTAGGATAAGTAATATGGATCTACTGGAATACAATGACCTCCTAGTCCCGGTCCTGGGTAATGAGCTAGAAATGCAAACGGTTTCGTTGCAGCCAAGTTTATAACCTCAAACATGTCAATTTGCATCTTTTCTGATAATATGGCTAATTCATTTACTAAGGCAATATTTACCTGTCTAAAAATATTTTCGAATAATTTCGTCATTTCGGCAGCTCTGGGACTAGATGCTTTAACAATGGTTGTTCCAATTATCTCTTCATAAAAATATTTTATTAATTGATAACTATCATCTGAAGTAGTACCAAGTATTTTTGGTATATTGGTTAAATTAAAGGATTTATCTCCTGGAGATATTCTTTCTGGAGAAAAACACAGTTCATAATCTTGATGAAGAAGTAATCCTGCATCAACAAATATTTGATTTACTTCTCCTTCTGTTGTGGTTGGATATGTGGTAGATTCGAGAACTACAATATGACTATCTTTCTTTGCTTTTATCTCCGAAGCAATCGAGGCTGCTACTTGAAAGATGTACTGTAAATTAGGAAATCCTGCATTATCTACAGGAGTGGGAACACAGATGATTGAAATGCTACTATTAGTTATCGCTTCTTTTACATTATTTGTGAAAACTACTCCATTAGTAATTGCATGAGATAACTCTTCATTAGAAATATCATCTATATATGATTTGGCAGACTTTAATAATTGTAATTTTGAATCACTGATTTCTATCCCATAAATTAAATTTTTCAATGTTTCAGATGCATTTACCGCGATTGGTAGACCCACATAACCCATACCAAAAATAGAAACACCTATCTCTTTAGAAATTAACTTATCTAATAACTTTAATTGCCAATTCACTATTTGAATATTCATGAATTGCTATTTTAAAATTCTTAATTTAACCGGATTGTTTGTAGTATTTTATCTAGTATTATCTGTAGTTCTCTTCTAAATCCAATTTATTTTCTGAGAAATAACCTTTTAATTCTTGAACGTTGATAATTTTTAATAAACGATCTTAAATCTTTATTATACTTTTCAGGTCTACCAAAAATATACCCCAGTAGCATTTTCCAAAAAGCAGGAAATCTTTTATGTTTTAAGAAGATTTGTTTGAAACATCTAGCAATAGCAAATGGAATGAAGTAGCCATATGCTTTCATTGCCTCTCCATAAGCCCAATAATCAGTGCTGGCTCCAGTTGGTCTTAAAGGATAATATTCGACATCAGAGAAGGCTTTTGTTTTGAAACCTTGCATTTGAGCCATATAAATTGGATATGCTTCCCATCCTTGAAGAAGTGGATACTTCCCACCGATTTGAAGCCAGTATTGATATCTCATCATTCTTCCCCCTCCTGGCAACATGAAGCCCGAAAACTTATATGCATGTTCACCCACCATGATCCCACAAGCAGCCATAAGAAGAGGATCTTCTTCAAATTTATCAACTAATTGCTCTAAATATGTATTACTCAGTTGTAAATCTGCTCCTAAAAATAGTATGTAATCAAGGCTTTCTAGGTGGTTATATTTTTCTGCAGGAATAATACTATCATTCCAAACTTCACTCATTCCGATTCTACCGACTATCCGATCTTTCCGTTTTTCTCTATTATTTATTTCTACTTCAGAATATACTTCAGCTATATCCTTAGTTTTATCCGTTGATCCATCATTTGCAATAATGATTTTAACTGGCTTTATCGTTTGATTAATTAATGAATCGATTACTGTACCCAGTGTTTCCTCTTCATTTCTGGCAGGAAAGCTGATAACAATTCTGGGAGATTTTTTCATATATGTCAAATAATCTCTATCCATTTAATTATTTTTTTCTCTATCAGGTAAGATACGTTGTTTTAGGTAAAATCATTTTGAATTAATATTATGATCTTTTTTGTACTTACAATTGATTGTACTACCCGTTCTGCCGTTTCTCTGCCAGTCGTCATTATACTACGTATGACCTGTTTTTTAAAGAAATAACTTTTATTATTGGTACTTAATGAGATGAAAATTAAAATTATCAAATTAAAATTTATCTTCACTAATAAAATATTATATCTCAGGAGATAAATTATCATTTGTGAGTATCTTTCAGAGATTACATTACATTAAAGACATGATGGATGGATTTTCTAAACCTTGGTACTTTGCTGCTGGATGGGCGATAGATCTATATTTAAACAAAAACACTCGAAATCACGATGACGTAGAATTGGCAATTTACAGAGAAGATCAACAAGAAATTCATGAATTACTAGGAAAACATTGGAGAATGGAGGTAATAAAAGATAGAAAACAATACTTATGGCAGAAAGATGATTATATCGGATTACCACATCATCAAATCCATGTGAAAAATCCTCAAACAAAAATAATATTGTTTGATATTTTTCTTCTTGATAATGATAAATCAAATTGGATTTTCAGAAGGAATAAAAAAATTACCATGGATATAGAAAAAATATATAGACTCAATAGTGAAAATTTACCATATTTAACACCAGAGATTAATTTATTGTTTAAAGCCAAAGAAATGAGAGAGAAAGATATCCATGACTTTAATCAAACTTTAGGTTATCTTGGCAATGAGGAAAAATCTTGGTTACTAGATGCATTAAGAATTGAGTATCCCGGATCTGCTTGGATTAAGCAAATTGAAGAAATTTAGGGTAAACCAGCAATAACATTGGATCGATATAATTTTCTTTAATTCATTTTTGTATCAATGATCTTTCTTATTAGTTTGGTTTCTTCAGGTGTCGCACCACAACAAGTTCCTAATACCTTGGGTTTTAATTCTATCCAATAGTTTAGTACTTCATTAAAAGTCTCAGGAATAACAGCAGCTGTCCATCCCTTGATGGGATCTTGTTTACCAAAATTTGGATATACCCCCCAATTATTAACATTTTTATTTGAAAATATTTCAACTACCTTTTTCGAACCCTGTAAAGAGGTACAATTTACCATTAAGACATCTACTTTATCTTGGAAATAATTAATAACATCATCCCAACTATCTTTACCTAAAATTTGTCCAAATGAATCACAAGTAAAACCTAACCAAATGGGAATATCATATTCACTGGCTGCAGTATAAGCAAATTTAGCTTCTCGCATACTATTCATAGTTTCAATTAGAAAAAGATCAACATTTGCATCTATCAGATTTTTTGTGGTTATGTTATGTTCCTGTTTGAGGATTTCATCAGAGGGTACAAGGTCTGGTAAGTAGCAATCTTCTATAGGTGCAATAGAACCAGCAACTTTGGCTTTTGGATTGACTTCAAATTTTGCTTCTTTTGCAAGCATTACTGCAAGTTCCACAATTTCCTTTGAATTAAAATAACCTGCCTTTCTTAAAGTTGTATCTTGAGTTCTAAATGTATTAGTAGTTATTACATCTGCTCCTGCTTCAAGATATTCTAGATGTATTTGTTTTATTAAATGAGGTTGTTCTACTAATGCTTTTGCTGACCATAGAGGTAAGGACGTATCACCACCAAGTCTATGTATTTCTGATCCCATTGGTCCATCAAGTAATATCATTATGGATGATTATTAATTTTCTTAATAATAAATTAAACTTCTTGGGTGTAAAAATATACCAAAAATTTTCTTTATCATTATTAAGGTGGAATTCAAACTCTATTTAAGATAAAATAGCATAATTCTTTTAGATAAAGATAATATTTTTGATAGAATTAATATTTTTATTATAGATTAATTAATTGTTATATTAAACCTAATTGTTAGCTTTTTTGTTAATTACATTCCAAATAATTTTAATTCAGAACTCTTGATTTCAAGGTAGGTAATTGTATGTCTGGGGAATCATATTTGAATTATGAATTTGAGATATTATTTGCGGATGATCAAAAATTCATGTTAAAAAATCTAGAAAGGTATTTTAAAAAATTTGTCAAAGTAGCTTTGGCAACTACTGTAGATGAAGCAAAGAAAATACTAGAAACAAAGAAAATAGCCGTAATCATTTCAGATCATCAAATGGCAGATGGTCATGGAATAGAAGCTTTAGAATTCATATTAGATCGATTTCCGCAGATCCGAAGAATAATCTTGACTGCTGATAGACATGAAGAAACGGTGATGGAATTAATTTCAAAGAAGTTAGCTCAGGCAATTGTTTACAAACCACTGGTAAAAGAACAACTTGAAGTAGTCGTAAGAAATCAGGTAAACGAATTTATTGAAGAAACAAAATCAATATGACTATGAATGTTTTTACAATATGCAAAATTGAATTACATATGGGATAAGTACTTAATATACTAAAACAAATATATTACCTAGTCTAGTTAGAGATAAATCTTTACTAGAAGGACTAGGTCGCCATCTACTTGTAGAACGATCGAAGGCTCAAAAACAATCAGTGAGAAGTCCTATTCTCCTCAGGAGAAACATAAGTTAGCAAATAAATATCAATGATTTCTTTGCGAATGATCTACTAATGGAAAAAAACACATAAAACCCGACTTTAATGAAACCTCAAGGGAAGAGAAGCGGTAAGAATCCACATAATGAATTCTCTGCTGCTTCTTATGATCTACGGGTCAAACCAGAAATCTGGCAACGGCAGGCAGAGAAAGGGCAGAACGTGTGTATGTACAATTAATTGTAAGTACAAATTAGATCATCAGCCTAAAAATTAAGTGAAATAATTCAATTAGAATTAATTTTGAAATAGCTATAACCGTTAACTTTTGGTATAATTTTTAGAATTGTGAGATTTTATTTTTGTGAATTTCTACAAAATTAAATCTTATTGGTATGAGTTTCTTGGGATTGAAATTTCAAAAGGATTGACGAACTTACGATGAAAATAATTAACCAAATTAAGGACAGATCACCATTAATTTCAATTGATATTTTTCCTTTAATTATAGCTAAATTGATTTTTGCAATTTTAATAGATAAAAAGATAATACCATAAAATGATAATAAAATTAAATAATTGATTTCTAGAAGACTGGATATGGTGTTTCTTTGTTCAACTTTAAAATTGTTTTCCATCTAATTACCTTATGCTAATATGATTATATAATTTAGTATTTATAAACTTTAATACAGACAATAATAAATTTTTGATAAAATGATTCACTCTAATATCAAATAATTTTTGGTTACATATAATAATTATAAATTAATATTTTTAATGGGATGACAGATACATTCATCTTTATAATTGTAGAAGCAGGGAGAAAAATATTGAGCGATGTTTTTAAATTAACAAGGCTGAGTTATATCGTTGTTTTTGGTTCTTCCATTCCATCCCTGATTGGAGGAATTGTAGAACCTACAATTGCACCATATTTAGAAGAATTAGGTGCCAGTAACGAACGAATTGGAAATATACTGGCTATGCGTTGGTTAATCGTTGCACTTGCTTCAATCCCCTTTGCATTATTGGCAAGTAGAATTGGTTATATCAAGGTTTTATATATAGCAAGTATAGGTCCAGGATTGGCAGGGATCTGTTTATACTTTCTTAACGGAGTAAATGCAGTAATCTTCTTTTATTTATTTTTAGGCTTATCTGGTGCAGCTTCCAGTGGTCCTGGTGCTGCTATATTGGCAGAAAATGAAGGTACAAAACGTGTTGCGGCATTTGCTCTATTTTCAATAACATGGATGATACCTCCAGCATTGGGTGCCGCGATTTCTATGTATTGGTTTAGAACCACCACAACCTACAATCCCGGAGTGTTGTCAACTATTTTTATATTAGTATTAATATTTGGAATAATTGGTTTTGGTATTTTTGCAATCCTACTAATTAAATATAGGTCTGATGATAAATCTACTGAAAATGAAATTATACCGATTAAAGCTCAATTTGAACTTTTGTTCATTCGTATTGTTGTAATTCCTGTTATTCTATTGATGCTGGTTAATTTTCTTAGTGG
>JAOUKW010000364.1 GCA_029882335.1 Candidatus Heimdallarchaeota archaeon
GATGAAATAGACTCTATCGCATCGAGAAGGGGAATGAATGGTGACTCTAGTGTAACTGAAAGAATGATTTCTCAATTATTAACAGAAATAGATGGATTAGAGACACTAAATAATGTAGTTGTCCTCGCAAGTACCAATCGACCAGATATCATTGATCCTGCGCTTCTTAGACCTGGAAGGTTTGATCGTTTGGTTTATGTTAAGCCACCAAACTTGGATGGACGAAGAGAAATTTTAGATATTTATACCAAAAAGATGCCATTAGATAAAGATGTTAATTTAGAAGAAATATCTAGAAATCTTGAAGGATTTGTAGGTTCTGATATTGAGGCATTATGTAGAGAGGCTGGTTTGAATGCATTACGAGAGGATATACTCGCAGATAAAGTTTCCTATTATCATTTCATCGATGCTAGAGAAAAAATCCATGCAACTATGACTCCTGCTGCACAGGAATATTATGAGAAAATAGAGATGCAAATTAAAAAAGAAGCAGGAAAACAAAGTGTATCGACAAATGATTTCACATAATAACTGCCCTAATAATAATATCATTATATGAGATAATTAATAGAAAATTAAATGGCTAGTTCTTTTTCACAAATCCAAATAAAATCCCCTCAGTTTCAAATTTTAATTGCATTTGATAAAACCATTTCATTAATAATATTTTTCATTGGTTTGCTTATTTTGAATCAATACTTTCTTTTTGGATTATTTTCATTTAGTATCGGTGTAATATATTATTATAATGCAAATAAAATTTCTGTGTTTAACGAACGATTCAGGAAACTAAATGTTTCTCTAACACCTATATTTATCATATTTTCAATTGGTTTAATTATTTATAGTTCACAATTTCTTAGGTTAGGGACAATATTAATTATTTATCACAGTGTAAGAGTCATTATATTGCAATTTGATCCAAAAACAAGACATCAATTTTTAATCGTTGAAGTAAATCGAAAAAGAATGGAAGCATTAGATAGCTTGTAAATTCCAAATTAAGGGAGTGCAATGCTTATTGCCCAAAAATCATTGACCTCAGTTACAATGTTACTTTTTCCCTGGGGTGACACTACTATTGCAGTTTTATTTGATAATTGTGTAATTGATACTTCTTTTAAATTTATTTTCAATCCTAACCTCATTCGTTTTAAATGAGCCTCTTTTATGGTCCATAATTGATTTATTTTTTGAAAGTCATTATCTTTAACATTTAATCTTCTTAATTCATCTTTAGTAAATGCTTCAGTAATAAAAGATTTATCTCTTTTCTCTATTTTTTCTATATCTATCGCTTCTTCACCAACTATTGCTGCTGCAATACCATTTGAATGAGTAATTGAAATATGGTCTTTGTTGTTTTTGTACATTATAAACGGACTACGATTTTCATCCTTCAATATCTCAAAATCACTCAATACTCCTCCATATTTGAGAATTAATGCCATTTTCGATGCTATCCTTCCCCCTAACCATTCGTTTCTCTTTTTCTGGATTTTCAGTGAGTTGAAATGAATCATTTCTGTAGATGTCAATATATTCTGTAAATCCTCCTCGATAATATCCGTCAGGGCTTCAGTCTCTATCATGACCACCATTTTTCGCAATGTTCCAGCCATGTATTTAATATTTTGAATTTGATTATCGTCAACTCTAGAATCTTTTAAGGTGTGATCTATTGTACCAGTATGAATCATTTGATAATTATAAATCTTGATTACAATTTTACCAAATTTATCTAATAAATCTATATTATAATAGCTATATACATCATCAGAATGTAGAAAATTAGCAATAATGTAGACAACAATATTTGTATTATTGAAGAATATTATATTACCTACCTTGGAGGGTAATCCCATTGTCTTAGTTGAAATTAGTAAATGAAGACCTGCAGATTGAAATGCAGCCTCTATTGCTAGTGGATTGATTTCTAGATCAGTATCGATACTGAACATCTTCTTTTTTGGAATTGTATAGGTGGTGATGATCTCAGTAGTTGTCAAATTATTCACTTTTTCTAACACTTGATAGCTATTTCCATGAAATAATAAATCATATATTTCTTTTTTATTGATTAATGATTTATTACTGAATTTTGCTATTTCTGATTTGTGAATTACATTAAATCCATTCAAACGAATTCCTGGAATAGCTTGCACTAAAAAGTGCTCTCTCAAATCACCTAATTGTTTTCCATCTGGTCCTATAAACTTGGATTTCAAATATGTGTTATATTTCCCACCAATTGCTTCTACAAATGTATAAATATCCAATCCATCTTCTTTCAAAATTTTAATCGGTGTGTTGAAATCAATATTTTTTAATTGATTGATGGGTTTTTCAGATACTATTGACACAACTTCTGAAATGGTTTCAAGACCCATTACTCCAGGTAATACGGGTTTTCCTTCAATTTTATGATCTTCTAAGTATTTATCTTTCTTATACGTTAGTTTACGATTAAAACCACCAGTATTATCATCATAAGAATCCACCATAATTTTATCAGTAACTTTATATTCAAATCTGGGTATTTTTTCTCCAAATTTTCCTAAAGTACCAGAAATAATTATTTCTATTTCAGTACCAAACTCTATTTCTGATTTAAAACGTTGTATTCCTTCACCTAATGGAATTGGCGATACTCCAATTGCCTCCAAAACCTTCATGGTTGAGCCACGCATTCCCATTCCTACTTCATCCCATACTGACCAATCAAAAACAACTGTTTTAATACCCTGATTTTGAAATTCTATGGCTTTCTTTGCTATATACTCATTTGCTGCTGAATAATCTATTTGGGTAGCATTCCCAAATCTACCTGCTACAGATGAAAATAAGACAACTTGCTTTAAATTATCTCCTAAATGAGGAATTATATTTTCTAACCCTGATGTTTTTACATTGTATACTAAATTAAATTCCTCAACTGATTTAGATATCGTTGGTCTAGAGATTTCTATACCTGCACCATGAATAAAATGAGTAATAGTCTTACCATTCAATTCTTTGGTTAATTCATTAAAAATAGTGGAAATATCTTCTTCATTACTGATATCTACACTTTTGTAAATTACTGTACATCCCAAATATAATAGTTCTGAAATCGCTTTGTAAACATCAACTGATTTTCTTATTTTTGACCATTTATTCTCAAGTATTACCGGAGTTACCTTCTCTCCTTCATTTATTAATGTATCTCGTAATTTCCATTTTTCTTGTTCGAGTTGCTCATCAGTTAATTCTGCTAATTTTTCTGCTTCTTTTGATAAGGATGTTCTACCAAATAATATAATTGTACTTGTTGGAGTAATAATTTCTTTAATTATTTTAAAGGTAATGCCTTGTGCTCCACCGGATGCTAGTAAAACAGAATCTTCGTCTAATTTCCAATGAGAAATTGGAAGATTTTCTTCTTTTAATGCAACCACGTATCGTTTACCATTATGATAAATTACTTCTTGAGCAGAACCTCCTATTTCATTTAGAAGATCCTCTTTAGTTTGGAATAATATAATTGTTGTTGATATTTTTGAGAATTCATGCTGGATAGACTTTAGCATCCCACCAATTGCACCTTGAAGAGGTGACATTTGATTGATAGTTGGCATTTCTTCATTTGTATATTGAATAGCTAATACTATTCTAGCAATCTGGTCTATTTTCTCCTTAATAAATTCAAATAACATCGAAATTTTGATGTTCTTAATTTCTGGATTTAATAGAATAAGAGTAGAATTATCAGAAATTGATATATTTTCTTTTAATGAAGGTATTCTCTTAAGATTTAATTCCTTTGATAAATCCTCAGAAAATGTGTTTTTATAAGAAATTATCAATCCATCTCCACTAAACTCGAATTTCTTGGGATCTTCATTGAGTCGAATTACATATCTGTGTGTCTTACTTTGACCCATTTCTTTGATTGGTAGACTTTCAGACCTATCTATCGGACTAGCACTCTTGGAGTGATATAGAATTAATTCCGAAAACTTCTCAATAGTATTGAATTCTGCAATGATTAATCCATCTATAGGGGGGATTCCATATTTCTCACGGACTGATGCAAAAAGCTCAGCTTGTTTAACAGTATCAATGCCCAAGTCTGCTTCCATGTCTAATTGAGGATCTAGCATATCTACAGGATATCCTGTTTTTTCAGAGACAATTTGAATGATTGATTCTACGACCTCATCTCTGTTAATTTGACTATTTTGTAATTCA
>JAOUKW010000365.1 GCA_029882335.1 Candidatus Heimdallarchaeota archaeon
GTACCAGAAGCATTAGAATCTATTAGTGAGTTAACTCAACTACAGATTCTTCGATTAATTGGTTGTGAATTAACCGAATTACCAAGTGAGATATTAAATCTTAAAAATTTGATAGTATTGGACTTATCAAATAATTTATTCGATAAACTGCCTGAATCTTGTCTTGAATTGGATAGTTTGACAGAATTAAACTTAGATATGAATAGAATCAGTAGTATTAAAATAGAAAAAGAAATACCTAGATTAAAAAAATTAATGTTGTCGAAAAATAATATTTACAGTATCGATAGTTCCATCTCAAATCTCTCAAATATTGAGGAGATATATCTGGATTCAAATATATTAGCGAAACTACCGGAATCGCTTATTCAATTGAAACAATTAAAAACAATTAGTTTACTAATCAATCATATCCAAGAACTCCCACCAGAGTTATCTGAATTATCTGATAAGGTCTTGTTTGATCCACCAAATACAGAACTTGTAAGTATAAAGAAGTATTTATCAGGTCTTGGTCCATTTATTAAAATGTATAATATTGAAGACGAGTATTATTTAAATGGCCCTTCGGAGGCTTCGTTTGTAGAATTTAAAAATGGTCATGTATATCGGATTCACTTGAAATCTGTCGACTTTCAGTACATAGAATCTAATTTTATTAAACATTTTAAATTTCTAACTGAGGTAAGATTTACATCAGTAGAGAATATTCAACATCTTCCAATTGATATGTTTGAAGGATTACATGAATTACAAATAATACAATTCGGTTCATTCATACCTTCACCTCCAAAATCAGATTCATTTAATTTGGATAATGTTAATGAATTCTTCAAGAATCATACACCTGAATATAAGAATGTTATTAACTTACTCCAATCTGGCATCTTTTCAGGTTTAACTAAGTTAAAAACCTTAATTCTAAATGGTTTATTCATACACCAGATTGATAATGATGTATTTGATGAATTATCTAATTTGGAATATTTAGATTTATCTTACTTTATGGCAGAGAATTTACCAATCGGTGTATTTGATAAACTGCAATCACTCAAAAAATTAGTTATGATAAATACTCAACTAGAAAGATTAAATAAAGGAATTTTTGATAACAACCATAAATTAACAGAAGTTTATCTCTGGGGAACTCATATGAGTAGTTATCATAGGGATATGTTTGTAAAGAATATTAATCTTGAAGTGGTATATTTTGATCTATGGTTAAAAGATAAAACTGAAAGCATATTTATTGATTATATTCCATTCAAAGGATTTATACCAATTCAAACTTTCTTTAATTATTATGTAAAAATAAGTAAATCAGGGAAGATGACTATTTTAGAACTTATTCGCTCGAAGAAGGGTAATAACTTCAAAGATGAAGTACTCAATCCATTTATATTGACCACACCAGTGTTTGATGATATTTATTCAAGATTTGATAAGATGGAGGTATTCGAATATTTTAGATTTAATGATATTTTAGAATATAAATATCATCTGTATGAAGATAATTATATCAAATTTCGGGATAATTACGACTCGAATAATAATTATCATAAAAATCAGGAAATATCACATTCAAGATTTGGCTATAAATTTCTAACTACAGATGAATTAGAAGCGAAATTAACTTTGATTGATGAGGATCAGTTAGGCCAATTATTAGAAGAGGATTTACATAAAAGAACTACTTTAAAAGATAAAATAAAAGCATCTCCTCAAGTAATACCTTATAGTATTTTTTATTCATTGTTACCTGAAATTGATGATGAAGATTGTATAATGGATTTAATTAAATCAGGTAAGATGAGTAATCATGAATATATGGTTTATTTATTCATGTATATAAATGATAAAAAATCTGTATCTAAATTATTAAAGTATAAAGATTTTTTTATGAAATATCCAAACACACTGAGAATCAAAGCAGCAATGAATGGATTGACTGATTATTTATTGGCTAAAGAGGATGAACTAAGCTTAAGGATAGCGATTCCCTATATTACAAATAAAGAACGATTAATAGAATTGATATCAACAGGTTTTGATTTTGACATAATCTTATGTCAACTTTATAAGATTAGTAAAATGGATGAATTAGAGCATACAAAACCGTCTGATGATCTATTATTAAATCAATTAAGTGAATTAGGTCGTCAAAGAATAAATAATTCACTTTTTGTTAACAAACTTACTATATCCAATGATAGAAAATTATTGGATTTAAAAATCCAGATTATTGATAATCTTGATTTTAATCCATTGGTTTATCAACAATTAAACTCATTGACAATCAGATTAAAAGAACGCGTTAAATTATCTGACTCAATTCGTGAATTAACTAAGTTAAAAGAATTAAAATTAGAATCTTATTCAAAAAATATTAATGAGGTAATATTTTCGATGGTTAATCTAGAAAAATTAATAATTGAATACGATTATATAGAAATAATTCCTGATACAATAGGTAAATTAACTAATTTAACACATCTTGAGTTAAAAGTAAATAAAATAAGTGAATTGCCAAATATTTTTAATAAATTATCAAATCTCAAGGTGTTAATAATTAAAAATAGCCATGTTGTTGAACTACCAAGTACACTATTTCAGTTAACTGAATTAGAAGAATTATATATAGAGGGTTCAATGGAATTTATCCCAGATGGCATTGGTAAATTAACCAAACTAGTATGTTTATCCATAATAACCAGTAGACCATGTTCAATACCTGACATTTTTATTAATCTTATCAATCTTACAAAGCTTGAAATACAAACAAATAGAATTCAATCCTTTCCTCCAAGCTTTTTCAAATTACATAATTTGCAGTATTTAAAATTAACAAATAGTTATATCATAGAAATTCCGGAGGAAATCAGTAATTTATCAAATTTAAAGCATCTGGATTTAGAAAAAAACATATTAACAGAAATTCCTATATCAATTGATAATTTATCTAATCTTGAATATTTAAATTTATCAAGAAATAGAATTACTCAAATTCCAGAAACGATCAATAAATTGTGTAATCTGAAATACCTGAATTTAGAAGAAAATAAAATTCAAATGATTCCAGTATCAATTGGTGATTTAGTTAATCTTACAAATTTAATACTTAACAACAATGAAATTAAAGTGCTACCAGAAATAATAGGAAATTTGATCCATCTCGAGGAGTTCTTAATGTCAGATAATTTACTTAATTTTCTCCCTGATGAAATAGGTTCTCTAATAAATCTCAAGAAACTAATTTTAAATTATAATAGAATAATAATGTTTCCTGAAACAATCAGTGAATTGATTAATCTTCAAGAATTACATGCCAAGAATAATAGGATTAATTTATTCCCTATTTTTCACCCAAGACAAACCAAATTGTCAATTATAAATTTATCCTATAATAGACTTGGTTCTGTTTCTGACAATATTAGTGAAATTACTAATTTATCTCAAATATATTTAGGTTCAAATAGTTTCAATAAGATACCTGAAAGTCTGACTAAATTGCCAAATCTAAAATCTTTATCCATGAGGCATAATTTAATAGCTAAATTACCAAAATCACTTTTTAAAATGAAGTCATTAACCAGCCTAGATATTTCAGGAAATAAAATCAATGAAATTCCTAGTTCAATTAATAACCTAGCTAATTTAGTTTATTTATATCTTGAAAATACTGCAATATCATCCATTGAAATTCCAAAATTATATAATATAAAAAGTTTAGACTTGTCAAATAATTCATTTTTTAAATTTCCCATGTCTGTATATTACTTAATTAAATTGACGCATCTGAATTTAGGAATTAATTACATTTCGTCCATAAAGCCCGAGGTTTATACTTTAATGGAACGAATAGATGTTAATTTTCACAAAAATCCCGTGAGTTCTAATTATTATTAATTTTCTTGTTATAACTAAGTTTAAATAATTCTATCTAAACAAATTAACGCTATAGAAAGAATATAATGCATATTCATGATAGATTAGTGGTACTTATTTACCTCCTATATGATCAACTCATTCTTCATACCAAGACTACAAATGAAAGTATTAACAATTTCAGATGATTTTATTTTTTCTGAGTGTAAGGGTAAATAAGAATTACAGTTTATGTATTGCATACAATCATAACTGGTGAAGTACTCCTCATCTCTTCAATCACACGACCAACTGGTACTTATACCTTTATCAATATTATAATCTTCTGGATATCCTCTG
>JAOUKW010000045.1 GCA_029882335.1 Candidatus Heimdallarchaeota archaeon
CATCAGAACTTGCAGTATTTTTCCTCAGTTCGGACATGACTTTTTCCATAGATAAACCATCTCCAAGTTTAGTATTTGCAATAATCTCTAGTGCTCGTTTTTCATCATCAAATCTTGCTTGAAGAGCGGTACTTTCATCTTTTAATCTTTCATCCAGATCTCGACGCATGACGGCTTCTTCATGTAATGTTGCTTTTACTTCTCGCAATTCATCACTTAAATCTTGTACATTTTGTTGCTCTAATGTTAGTTTTCTTCTGTATCCGTCAAGTTGCTCTCTAAATTCAGACATTTCTTTTGACATCTTTTGATAAGTAAGTGCATATGAATTGATAAAATCCTGAATCATAGGATGTAGTAAATCCCAATACTCATGCACATCTTTTTCTAATTCTCGATGATCCACTGACGCGGTATTTTCAAGGTATGTGGGTCGTATTAAGTCTTCAATTTGATGTTTCGGTTCCCAGCTCATAACATAATCAAATATGGTTTTATTTTTTTTTCCAAACATAATTCTTTCCTCAACTAGGTTATGTATTACGTATTCTTATAACTGTCTATAACCATATAAACTCTTCTTCAGTAAATCGATCATTAGATTTCATATTGCTTAACACTAATCGTGCTTTCAACAAATAATACTTTTAAATTCTAAGGTGAGTAGTATAAATTGTAGAAATGTCTTCTAATACATCCGATAAAAAACTGATCGAAGAAGAAGATTCACATGCATTTATTCATGTCAGAGTTGATACTGACTTGAAAAATGATTTGATTGAACATGCAAAGAAGGAAAATACCTCTTTAACATCGCTAGTAACAACCTTAATAGAAGACTTTCTCTACAAAAAAGATGAAAGTGAGGAAGAAGATGAGGAAGATCAACTAATGGATTTAATTGTAAATTCACTGGTGAATCTAGAGCGAAGAATGGAAATACGTCTCGCCACTCTCCAAGATACTTTTAATTCTTTAATTGGTAGATTAATTGATACTCAGCAATCAATGGGATCAACTAAACCATCTCAATTACGAAAACGAAGAAAAGGTGGTGCTTCAGATGGTGATGAAGAAGATGGTAAAATTGACCTAAGTGATATATTAGAGGTAGATAAAGAAGAAGAAGTTTACCGAAGAGTAAAACGGTTATTACAACAGCAAGGTAAAGTTGTTGACCTTAATACAGTTATACAGCAAATTGAAGTAGATCGAACATTGAAAGACTATCTAGATAATCAAGCAAAACAAGCACCTGGATGGAAGGAGGCATTAATAACTGATGCAATACAAGAAGCCGCATATGAACTAGGATTTCCAATGATTGATACTATTTAGAGGGAAATATAATGGCACGAAGACCCTTTTCTCGAGGAAAAAAGAACGAGACAAAAAATCAAGAAGCAATTGATGTTTTCAAGATGTTCAACCGACTTGCGCCAAGTACTCGAGATCGTTACCTAAAAATAGTTGATGAGTTTAAGGATTTTCTATTAATTCATAAGAAAAGTCTATGGGATGCTGACTTTGAAGATATGAAGAAATTTCTATTGGAAAACACCAATAAATCAGCTAGAAGTATTGTTTCTACATTTTATCGTGTTCTTATTGATGCAGGTGAATTTGAAAGAGAAAATCCAGTTGTTCAATTGACAAAAATTGAGCGAGAGCAAGAAGGAAAAGAACAAGAAGAATTGCAACCTCTAGGTCGAGCAGAAAATGTTCTGAAGGAATTAGAAGAAGACGCACCAACAAAGACAACAAGTGTGGCATCAACAAGCCACAAAATGATTGGAAAAAAAATAATGTTATTTTCTGATCTAGAATCCCTCATTAGACGAACAAGTCATATTCGAGATCGAGCGATATTGGAATTTCTCTATGCAACTGGGTCACAAATACTTGAAATTGTTAATTTAAATGTTGCAGATATCGATTTAGAATCAAGAAAAGTAAGTATACATGATAAAAGAGAGGATGTATATCGTGTATTAATATTACCTCGAAGAACCATTAATTTCTTAAAAATATATGAAAGATGGAGACGAAGACAACTATCACCTTCTCAAGCCTATTTTATAACAAAAACCACTAGAAAAAGAATGAGTGAAACATCAATAAGTACATGGTTAAATCGAATTCAGAAGGATAAAACGAAAAAAGATAGATGGACTGCGATGGATTTTCGGAAACGTGCACTTTTACAACATTACTGGGTAACTCGAGATTTAACTGCAGTTACAAGATTTGGTGGGTATAAACGACCTGAATCGGCACTAAATCTAATATCCGATGTTCTTGCATCTCAAGGGGTAGATTCAATTGATAAATTATCCTCCTTACCCGAATTTGAGGAATTACAAAAAGATCGAAAACAGGCAGGTACAATCGGCTCTGAGGATCAATTAACAATAACTATTCAACTAGATAAGGAAGAAATGGATATCATTAGAAATTCTGGCTTAACTCCAACACAAGCAGTCAAGACCATTATTTCATTAAAAGATCTATATGGTGCATTCGGTGGTGGTGGAGGTGGACCTGCTATTGGTGGATCAAAACCTACAACCACTTCAGGTGGTCCAAGTAGCACTCCTACATCCGGACCATCTCCAGGTGGACCTAGTCTAGGCGGAGGTCCAAAACCTGCAGGCCCAAGTCTTGGTGCACCTAGTCTAGGTGGAGGTCCAAAACCTGCAGGCCCAAGTCTTGGTGCACCTAGTCTAAGTGCAACTCCCCCCAGTGGTGGACCAAATTTAAGTAGTGCTCCAAAACCTGCAGGGCCCAGTTTAAGTGGTCCTGCTAGTCCTGGTGGGCCAGGTGGTTCTGCAGGTGGTTTGGGCGGTATCGCAGATGCTTTGAAGGGATTAAGTAAAGCTCCTCCAAAGGATGATAAACCTCCTGCTAGACCACCTCCTGGTGGTGGTGGAGGGGAACCACCTCAATCACAAATGGGAGAGTTGAAAGCACTCCTAGCAAGAAGAAGGAAAATGGCAGATGCTCAACCAGAAGACGAGAAGAAAGAAGACGCATTAAATCCCGGTAGTATTGGGGGAAAAGTCTTAGAATCAGATGATGAAAAGAAGGATAAAGGTGATGATAAGGATAAGGAAATTGATTTGCCAGATTTCAGCATTTAATATTATTAACTGTATTTTAATATTTTACCAAGCTGCTACTAATCCATCTGCACGAGGGTCAGAACCACCTTCTAAGATTCCATTTTCAGGGTTTCGTTTAATAATTTGACCTCGACCGAATACCCCCCTTCCAAAACCAGATACCGGTGTAATAACATGCCTCATTTGGGATAGTTTGCTAATTGTTTCAAATGAATAGCCATCTTCTATCGCAATTGAACCATTATGGTTTCCGTCTAAAATGCAAAATCTAGGGTGATCTAATGCTTCTTGTGTATTCATTCCATGATCTATCATGTTAAGCATTACCTGAACATGACCTTGTGGTTGCATATATCCTCCCATTACTCCAAAAGAAGCAAACAGTTCACTATCCTTTATTGCCATTCCTGGAATAATTGTGTGGTAGGGTCTTTTACCCGGTTGTAGTGAATTTGGATGATTTGGATTCAATGAAAATCCAGCACCTCTATTTTGTAAGGTAAAGCCACAACCTTTGGGTATTAATCCTGTACCAAAACCAGCATAATTGGAATTAATAAAACTACAAGCATTACCATCGCCATCTACAACAGAAAAATAAACCGTATCTGATGATGCTGTTGGACTTCCTTTTTGCACATCTATCGATGCTTTTGATAAATCAATCAAACTTCGTCTTTTTGTGGCATAATCTTTCGATAATAATTCTTTTATTGGTACATTGGTCATAGCAGGGTCTGCAACATACCAATTGGCATCTGCAAATGCAAGTCGCATTGCTTCAATCAAAATATGTAGATATTCAGATGAAAATGGATTAAATTCCGACAAATTGAATTCTTCTAGAATATTTAATCCAATTAAGGCAGTTATACCTTGCCCACTTGGAGGAATTTCATATACATCAACTCCTTTGTAGTTAGTGGTAATTGGTGTGTCAAAGGTAGAAGTATGTTTCTTAAGATCGTCCAATTCCATAAATCCTCCCATACTTGTAATTAGATCTACTATTGATTCTGCAATTCTTCCCTCATAAAATCCAGCCTTTCCGTGTTGAATTAGTTCTTTGAATGTAATTGCTAAAGTTGGATTTCTCATAACTTGGTTTATTTTAGGTGCTTCTCCATTTAATAACATTTCATTCGCATTTGGTCCTGATTTTAATCTCGTCTCACCAATCTTCCATGATCTTGCTGTGATTGGTGCAACTGGAAAACCATTTTCTGCGAGATCAATTGCGGGTTGCAATATATCTTTCAAAGCCATTGTTCCATGTCTGTCAATTGTATCAATCCATCCAGCAGCTGCACCTGGTACTGTGATACTATGAACTCCAGTGAAAGGAATTTTATCTACAATACCTATTTCATTTAATTTGCCTATATTTAATCCATCAGGTGCTCTTCCACTACCATTTATACCCGATACTTTTTTTGTTTTTCCATCAAAAAATAATGCAAAGCAATCTCCGCCAATTCCAGTTGACGTAGGCTCAGTTACATTTAATGCTGCTGCGGTAGCAACAGCTGCATCAGCTGCATTGCCTCCTGCCTGTAAAATTCTCAAACCTATTTGAGCTGCTAATGGTTGGCTTGCTGCAACCATTCCATTCATTGCATAAACTTCAGATCTGCGAGAATTAAATCTCATAAATTGTAATAAATTTTATACTTTGAAAAATCAACTGATATTTACTGTATTTAGTGTGAAAAAATTAATCATCATCGTCATTGATATCTGCATCGTCGTTGACGTCATCATCATCATCAATGTCATCATCTATTTGCTTTGTAGGGGCTTTCTTCTTTTTCATACGTTGTTTTTTGGTCATTTCTTGTAATTCAACCATTGCAGTGCTTTCAGTCATACCGCTTTCAGGCCTTGGGACGATTAATCTGAAGTTTAAACTTCCTTCTGCTCTAATAATTCTTATCACTTCACCAACTTTACCGTTAACCGCAACAACACCAGGATCATCATCATAAATTCTTGGTAGTTGATTTATCTTTGCGTTATGAGTAATTAACATTTCATTAATTTCTTCAGGGGTCATTAATTCATGATCAGGGACTAAAAAGTGTGAAAAGATATTAAAAACAGGATGATTTTTCTTCAATGCAATTATATTAAGATCTCTAGCCTCCCTTTCTGCTGTGTAAGTAAATCTTTTCAAAGCAATTAACATTCCTTCCTTAATTTTTAGCGATTCAATTTGGAGGGCAAAGTCTCTAACAGTTGCTACACGAACAACCTCTTCCGAAGGTATTAGAACTAATAAAACATCTTTATTATCATTTTGAGCAACCAAATATGTTCCTAAACTCTCACTTCCTGCAAATAATTTTGAAAATTTAGCTCCAGTATTACTCATTACTTTATATCCTCTTTGATTAATAATGTCAATTGCTCCGTCCTTGAGTCTTTCACTTAGTTGTTGTTGCTCTTCAGATCCTCTAGATTCTATTTCTTCAGCAATAGAAATTAAATTAATTCCCTTTTCTGTAGCCTCTTTTTTTGCAGATGGTGTGAATTTATCAAGTCCTACAAGCGCTAATGAAATATTTTCATATTCTTCAACAGCTGTTGCAAAATCACGAATTGCAGAGACTCCAATTGAATCATGGTTAACAGTCCTATAAATCGCCAAAATATCATTGGTTGTGGAATATGCACGAAATTCATGTGTTTCATCTTCTGCACCTTTGATTTCTTTTATATTAATAAATTCTGGTTCTCTTCTTTCTATGAGTATTTTTGCATTTTTAATCAAAGGTGTATCTGGTACATTTGCTAAACTGACATCTTCACTGTCTGTGAATTCAACTTCTTTCTTTTTAGCTACCTTCTTTTTCTTTTTCTTCTTAACTTCTATTTCTGTTAAGTCAATATCCTTTATTATCTTAATTCCTACGTCTCTTAGTTCTTTTTTACCTGCAGAAGTAGTTCCATCACCAGCAAGTAAGACCATAGCTACTTTCTGGTTCTCCTTTCTTTTAACCATCAATCGAATATCTTCAATATATGCCCTTCTTGGACCGAAAAACCATAAAATCCCTGCTAATCTAGCTTGTTCATTTAACACTTTGACTTCTAGGAATTCTCCCTTCTCTCCTTTTCTTTCCTCAAAATTCAATCTACCTCCTGATTGTTCAAACAAGGCAAATATTTTTTCTTGGTTTCCCTCAACTAATTCTACTAAAGGATTTTTCATGATCGATCATGGATACTAACGTACCCAATTTTTTCTATGGATGATTAAACTTAAACTAAGTGATTGAGACACGCTTAATAAAATAATTAGAACCTAGATTGTTGATGGCAATAAGGTGTTATATGAATTGCCACAGATCGTTTACACAATTATTTCATAAAATATATGAATCTAAGTATCACAAAACTAAATAAACTTAAATTTTAGGAAATCCCTAATGGATATAGTAAACGATGACCTCAAAGACTGAAATAAAGGATATATTGGATGATTTGAAATATGGTCATCCAGAGACGAGAAAAGGAGCTGCTTTAAAACTGGGGAGAATCCGAGATATTACTGTCATTCCCCATTTGGTAAAATGTCTGAAGGAAGATACCTATCCATGGACAAGAGTTTCTGCAATTCAGTCATTAACTTGGATCGCACATGAAAGTATAATTGAACCCTTGATCGATGTTGCAAAACATGATAAAGATCTTATGGTTAGAAGAACCGCTATTGAATCTTTGGGGAATATGAGAAATAGATCTGCATTACAAATACTAAACGATATTGTAAATAATGAGAGTGAAGATAATGAAATAAAAAAGGCTGCATCTATTGCAATACTTGTAATTGAAGGTTTAACTCCTTCATATGCTCAAGACTCAAAACAATCATACTGATTTATTTCCATAATTACACGAACACTATCAACTAAATTATTTATATTGTAAAATAGTAAACAAATATGAGTCATAATTGTCTAATTGTTGGTTCAGTCGCTTTTGATCACGTATTCATCGTCCAACCAACTATACGGGAAGAAATCCCTCTAGAAGGTGGAAAAATCAAAAATTTGAATATGACGTTTGTTGTTTCTTCTGATACACAAATCATTTACGGAGGCACAGGTTCCAATATTGCATATTCATATACACTACTAAACCCAAATAAAGGATTTTTATTTTCTGCTGTAGGAAATGATTTTATTGATTCAATGGGAAAACAATTAATTTCAATGGGGATGACCGATAAAACTGTAATTTTTAATATGGATACTGCAAGATCACTTCAAATATCTGATGATATTAAGGAGCAAATAATAATTTGGCAACCTAATGCATTTAAACATATGGGTGATATCGAGCTACAAGATACATTATCTGATGCTGAAATTCAGTCTTGTGATTTTGCAATATTTTCTCCAGGAACTCCTAAATCAACACTACGACATATGCAAAATTTTACTGGAGTCAATAATAATGCAATGATTTTCTTTGATCCAGGACAAATGGTGAATCATTATGACTTAGCCACATTTGAAAAATGTCTTAATTATTCTAATGTTTTAATTTTAAATAATGTTGAACTCTTAAAAGTAAAATCTGCATTTGGTCTAGTTCCCTCAACAATAATTGAAAAATATAATGTTGAATATATCATTGTTACAAAGGGAGTTGATGGTTCTTCTATAATATCTAAAGCGGAAATTAAGGAAATTCGGGCTTTTGGAGTGAAAGGAGATCTGAATGTAACAATTGAGACAACTGGTGCTGGTGATTCATATAGAGGTGGTATGTTAGCCGCATTATCAAAAGGCCATGATTTAGAGTATGCTTGTAAAATTGGTAGTTTAATTGCTGCTCATTCTGTACTATATAATGGAGCTCAATTGCATAAACTAACATGGGATGAAGCAAAAGAACAGGTACAAATGTTGGATTGACTCATGAATGAATTAATTTTTGTAAGATTATTTTGGAAACAAAAGCCAGTACATCCAGTCCTACAATTAACACCTATTGGTTTAGATCGATTTTCAGAACTTCCGATAAAAATTGGAGATGAAATTAATTTTAAAATAACTAATTCACAATATTGCATTGGTACTGAAATTTCATCTGGAAAATGGATTACCTGTTTATCACATCAAAAACAATTTGATGAATCTGCAACTATGGATAATATTGTTGAGGGATCAATTAATCAATGTTTCTTGTGTTCAAAAAATAGTTTTTTTCAGTGTCGTATGCGTTGCCAAGGGATCTTTTGTAATCCTTCATCTGATAAAGCAAAGGAAATATGCACTCCTCCAAATACATATGTATATCTAACTCACGTTGGAGGATCACTGAAAGTCGGTGTATCTACAAATTTACAGCGAAGGTGGTTAGAGCAAGGTTCGGACTATTCTGTGGCTATTGCCAAAGGTTCTGGTCTTGAAGCAAGGCGGTTAGAAAAACTACTTAGTGATGAATTATCATTAAAAATGCAGGTACGTGGTAATACCAAACTTAGAAATTATATTCCTCCAAAATTTGATGATATAAATAATGAATTTCTATACAAAATTACGGAAATGAATTCAATAATTTCTGAATTTCAGTCTAATAACCCATCTATATCTCAGTTAGGTGGTAAATTAGTTGATTTAACAATAAATTATGGTGAATTAGAAACAAATCGTCCTTTTGAAATAATCGATGTTAAACCGGATAATGAATTCGGAGGGATTATCGTATCAATTAAAGGTTCTATAGTCGTTACTCAAAAGGGAAGATATTATTACGCAATGGATTTCAATAAGTTATCGGGGTTGACAATAGAATTCTTAGAAAGAGAAGCAGTGATAAAAACTCAGCTAGCATTAGATGATTGGTTTTAATCTATAATTGACCTTCCATTTGATTAAATCCATATTCTGATCTACTTAGATAACATATTCTTAATAATGTTTACTGATAAAGATCAATTAACTAAGTGTATCGGTGTTTAGTTGAATAATATTAACATAGAAATAGCCCAATCTACTCCAATGATGAAGCAATGGTATGAAATCAAGAAGACATTATCGAATGAGATTTTGTTCTGTAGAGTTGGAGATTTTTATGAATTATTTTTTGATGACGCAGAAAGAGCCTCCAAAATTCTTGATATTCAACTAACTCGAAGGAAAATTAGTAATACCACATATCCAATGGCTGGTGTTCCAGTACGATCATTGGAAACCTATGTTGCTCGACTAGTAAAATTCGGTCATAAAGTTGCAATTATTGATCAATTAGAGGATGCCAAAAAAGCAAAAGGTACAGTTAAAAGAGGTTTAACACGTATCATAACCAAAGGTACTATTACAGAAGAGTCAATGTTATCTCCTTCCGAAAACAACTATATTAGTGCAATTTATAGACAAAAAACATCAAAAGTAAATGTGATTGGATTTGCTGTTTGTGATTTATCTACTGGTGATTTCAGAGTTGGTGAATTTCTACCTTCGGAAATGGTTGAATTAAAACGTGCATACTCTAAGTACTCTCCTGTCGAAATACTTCATCAACAAGATATCGCGGATTTATCAAAGGAATTTCATCTCTACTTCAATAATGATGAACAATTAACTCCCATTCCTGAGTTTTGGTTTGATCCGCAAGCTGCACAAAAAATTATTTTTGATCAATTCAATGTCAAGACAGTAAAAGGATTTGGTTTTGAGGATAAATCTTTGAGTGTTGGTGTTGCAGGAGCATTGTTAAAATATCTGCAAGAAACTCAATTTACTAACTTCCCACATTTTTCTACCATCAAATCTCTCGATATACAAGATACGATGTTGCTTGATGCTACAGCAATAAAGAGTTTAGAATTATTCAATAATACTCAGGATCAAACATCATTTGCTTCTTTACTAGAATTAATGGATGAAACAGTAACTCCAATGGGTGGTCGTTTACTTCGACATTGGATGGCAAATCCTCTAACAGATCTACATAAAATTGCAAAGAGACAGGAATCTGTAACTTTTTTCCTAGAACATCCAATGATCTTACATAATTGTAGAGCTAGTTTATCTGAAATTGCAGATGTAGAACGTTTGATAACCCGAATTTCATTAAAGAGCGCCCGTCCTGATGAATTGGTAAAGTTATCCACATCATTACAAGTAATTCCAGATATACTTCAAATGTTAAACGAATATCAGAATATCTTTCCTAAGGATGTCATTGCAAAATTAGATCCATGTACTGATATTGTAGAACTTGTTATCAAAACAATAAACGCGAATCCTTCAAATAATATTGGTGATGGAAAGGTTATTCGAAAGGGATTTAATGCTGAATTAGATCGAATAACTACATTATTGGAAGAAGGAGATAAATGGCAACAAAAATATATCGATAATGAAAAACAAAAAACAGGAATTTCATCATTGAAAATTAAACAAAATAATGTGTATGGTTATTTTCTTGAAATATCAAAGAAGGATTTTGACAAAATTCCTGAATATTACATAAAAAAACAGGCAATGATTAATGCATCAAGGTATTTTACAGAAGAACTGAAACATTGGGAGGAAGATATACTTGAGGCTGAAATTTTGGTAAGTGATCTAGAAAATACCATTTATCAGGATATTCTAGATCAACTCTCAAAATTTAGTAATATTTTACAATTAACCTCCAATTCAATTGCAAGTCTAGATAATCTCTGTTCATTTTCATATTTAGCAGAACGTCGTAATTATTGTAAGCCTCACTTTAAACAAGATTTATCTCTGAAGATAATAGAAGGTAGACATCCTGTTATTGAAAGTATTATTGACACACCTTATCAATCAAACAATATTGTTTTTAATCATGATAGAGAAAGAATTTTAATAATAACTGGACCAAATTTCTCAGGAAAAAGCTCTCTACTTAGGGCTACTGCATTAATTGTAATTATGGCACAGATGGGTAGTTATATCCCTGCTAAGGAAATGGAGCTCGGGATTATTGATAGAATATTCACTAGAATTGGAGCAAGTGATAATTTAGTTGCTGGACAATCTACATTTATGTTAGAGATGGTTGATGCTGCAAATCTGGTAAATAACTTTACGGAAAGATCACTAATTATTGCTGATGAGATAGGTAGAGGTACAAGTACCTATGATGGATTGGCAATTGCTTGGAGTATAACTGAATATTTACATAATCATCCTAATTCTCCAAAAACAATGATTGCTACCCATTATCATCAACTATCTGAATTAGAGGGATTACTTGTAGGTGTGAAAAATTACCAATTTATTATCGGTTTTGAAAATGCAAAACCTGTATTTAATCATAAATTAATGGAAGGGTCTTCCGATAAGAGTTTTGGTGTTGAAGTGGCAAAACTAGCAGGTATACCAAGCAGTGTAATTGAAAGAGCTAGATATATACTTGAGATCTTAGAAAATAACTCTTCAGAAGTTAATCCTGAAGGAATTCGGCGTCAAAAACTTTCTGAATTAATAATGGTTGCTGAGGGACAAACCTCTTTAATGAATTGGTTTGAAGGAGGCATAAATAAATTGCGTAATGACAATCAAAATCAAAATATATATCAATATTATGAGAAACCTAACTCAAATTTAATACATAAGATAAACTCTATTAATATTGAGGACATTACTCCGAGACAAGCGCTTGATTTGTTGGCTGAATTAAAAGAGATGACCAGTAATGAGTAAAATTATTAAACTTTCCGATGAATTGATTAAACAAATCGCTGCTGGCGAAGTTGTAGAAAGACCTTTAAATATTATCAAAGAACTTTTGGAAAACTCAATTGATGCTGGGGCTACAAAGATTGATGTTGTAATAGAAAATGGTGGTATTGACTACTTATCTGTTCAAGATAACGGTCATGGAATGACAAAAGATGAACTCGAACTTGCTTTTGAACTACATTACACAAGTAAAATACCTGAAGGTGATATACATAATGTAAATAGTTTGGGTTTTAGAGGTGAGGCTTTAGCATCAATTGCTGCAGTTTCACGAGTGGAATGTAGTTCCAATTCGCCAGGTGGGTCTGGTCAGAAGATTATCATTGAGGCTGGAAAACGAGAATCTCTCAGCCAACATCGATGTCCAACTGGTACCTATACTGAGATAAGAGGATTATTTTTTAATATCCCTGCAAGAAGAAAATTTCTAAAAAAAGCTGCAACAGAGAAAAAACGAATAATTGAATTATTTACTCATTTTGTATTGCTCTATCCACAAATCCATTTTACTTTGAGTGAAAGAAAAGAAGATTTTAGACAGAAAAAAATCATTGAATCTCCTGCTCGTGAAAATATGCTCGCCAGTATTTATGATGTTCTTGGTGCAGAAACTGCAAATGCACTTGTACCACTAAATTCAAAAATCGGTGATTGGACTTTACAAGGTTATATTTCTAAACCTATAATTACAAAAAAGGATAGATCGCTTCAATATTTATGTGTTAATGGTAGACCGGTGAGGCATCAAGAACTTCAAACATCAATTGAAAAAGGATATGGTTCTCAACTGCTAAGATCACAATATCCAATAATTTTATTAGATATAACTGGTCCACTAGATGGTGTTGATTTCAATATTCATCCTCAAAAATCTGAAATTCGATTTAAAGCAGATGATCCATTAATTGTTGAAATTGCACCTATTGTCGAAAAAATTCTTCAAGAAGCAGCAGAATTAAATAATTTACCAGATTCAAAATTGGAAAACATAAAAAAAAATCCTTAGATGATAATTTAGTTGTAGAAAAGATCTCACGACAACCATCAAATTATTCCTCCTTATCAGAGGAATTTTCATCTAAAACCGTAAAAACCACCAATTTAACAAATAATAAAACACATCAAAACAAAATACACTTTATTGTACTTGGTCACATCATGAATAAATTTGGATTAATCTATTTCCAAAATGAACTTTGGCTGGTTGATGTACATGCAGCTGATGAAAGAGTGAAGTTTGAACTTTTTAGTGCGGGTAATGTACGAAATGTTGCCTATCAAAGCCTGCTTGCTCCAATTAAAATATCTTGTTTACCTCTTGATGTCGCTCTTATTATGGAAAATAAAGTATCAATGGAGAAATTTGGATTAAGAGTATCACAAGCATCATCTGAGGCTATATTTATTCATTCAGTACCTGTCTATTATGACCAAGAGGTAAGTCCTGAAACACTTAAAAATTTAATTGATGAGATGGTATCTTCATTGAAGGGTGTGGATGGGGAATTAATTCACATAGATAGCCCTTTTAATCGAGTTGAGTATAAAATAGTTGCAAGGCTGGCATGTCATGGATCAATTAGATCCGGTTACCCTGTTTCAGATGATAAATTAAACGAAGTACTGAATAACCTACTCAAATGTAAAGAAAAATGGGTTTGTGCACATGGGCGTCCAACAGTGTTAAGAATAAACAAACGTCAGATTGAAGGTTGGTTTAAACGTTAGTTACTTATTAGATAAAGAGAATTCAAGATATTTTTCAAGTAAAGGTAAAAATTCTATATTTTTAATAACTGTCATATCAGGGATAGATATATTATAAGTAATTGGCTCATCTTCAATATAATCATGCTGTAGATAGTATCTTACCACTTCATCCATTGATCGGTTGTATTCTTCATAACTAGTATGGGCTGATATTATAAAACCATCCAAATTCTTAGAGACGTAGAAAAAGGGTGATAGGTGCTTCCTAACAAGATCAGAGGCTTCTTTTCTGTGCTCCATTGTTGTTTTTGGATTGAATTTTCTGTATGACAACACCAACAATTTAAGTCCAAGTTTACTTAAATTGGGGATTACCTTTGGAAAGCAAATATTTTCGTCTAAAAATCTTTTTTTTGCATTGGCAACTGTATTTCTAGAGACACCTACTTCATCTGCTATTAATGTGTCTGACTCTTCAGGGTATTTGATTAAACCAAGTAAAACTTTCTTTTCTGCTTTGGATAGTTTAACTACCTCGAAATTTCCGGTTGGCATTTCTAAATTATAAGAGGTTACTTCAGATGCAAAGCCAAACATTTTCGCGATAAGAGAATCAAAATCCAAAAAAGATCTAACTCTCGAAATTCTAAAAGGATAAAGTTGACTTTTCATACCTTCTCTAGTTAAAAATTTATTTTCACTGTATATCTTGTAAAACCTCTCTTGATTCTTGAAATACTCGGTTAAATTTTCTGATATGGATAAATTAAATGCTTTATTTGATTCAGAGACTACATAAAAATCTTCAACAAATGACTTAATTACATCTCCTGCAACTCGCATCCTTTCTGATAAAGAAGTAAACCGATTTAAATGACCATGCATGATTTCCATCACCTCAAAACCGATTAAAGGAAAATTAGGGACATATATTTTTTGAAAGTAATCATTTTCTTTTAGTCTTGCCTTTATAGAACTAAAAGTTGATTTTTTCATATGGATTTGACTATGAATCCCTTGATCTGTCAAATCTGGCCATTTAATTAGGCTGTGGAGTACTCTAGCCTCATTTTGTGATAAGTCGGATGGATTATCAATTTCTACTTGGTCTTCAAGGATATTTTCTCCCATCTAAATAAGAGTTATTTGTACCCTTGATAAACTTGCTCGTATGAATGCTTAAAATGAACACAAAATATCGGATAAATTCAACAACAAAACATTTACTTCAATTGATATTGTAAATTAAATAATAGTATATTTTATTGTATTTGAATAGGGAGAAATAATTACATAATTATAAATTCAAGTGATCAATAATTCTTGATAGTCCTTCTTCTAATATTTCTGTTGATGTTGCACAATTAATTCTTAGATGGTTTTGACCCATTGGACCAAATGAACTACCGGGAATCACCTGTACTCCTTTATGTAATAAAAGTTCCTCCGAGAATACAATATCATCGGTTTCGATGTTTGGAAATACAAAAAAGCAAGAATCGGGTATATTACAATTAATCCCATTTTTTCTGAATAATTGAGCCGCAAACGATGTGTTTTCTTTCATTTTTTGCTTGAATTTCCGTCGCCATTCTTTCGCTCTCAAATCGTTTAACGCATAATCACATACTATAGACGCAATCGGTGAAGGACTGACTAATTGTAAATTAATGATGTCTTTTATTTTTTCAGTAATAATATCACCAAGAAACATAAATCCCGACCTGAATCCAGCAAGCCCATATGCTTTTGAGAATCCGTATAGTGATATTACCCTTTCCGTCATCCCATCAAGACTTGCAATTGGTATATTCTCCTGGTTATATGTTAATGGCTCATATAACTCATCTGAAAAACAAATTAAATTATAATCAACACATAAATCTCTAATAACCTTTAACTGATTCATATTATATACATGTCCAATCGGATTTGTAGGACTACAAATACTTATCATCTTAGTGTTATCTGAAATTGATAATTTTAATGCCTCTTCATCAAATGTACCATTTATTATTGGAATCCAATTTATTCTATTACCACATTGAGCTGCATGTTTATGAATTGGTTCATATATTGGACCAATCATACTAATTGTCCCATTGTATTGTGATATAAATTTCATGGCAGCATAAATTCCAATCATAGTACCTGGGATAATTTGGATATTTGAATCATTTACATCAATATTTTTACCGATCAAATATTTTTTCGCTGCCTGAATTCCTATCGGCATTCCTGATTGATTTTGATAATAACAATGTGATTCTTTCAAATTTTGAGTAATATAATCAATGATTCCATCTGGACCCTGAAAATCAACATCTGCTACACCCAAGGATATTCCATTAGGAGGTATCTTATTATGCCATTTAAACGGGCTAATTTTTTTTAACTCTTCCAGATTTATAACATTCACAAAATCATTAGAAACAAATCCAATATTAATTCTATTTGAAGTAAAATATATTACTGTGTGTTTTTATCAAAAACTAACAAATGAACCTAAGATTTCTTGAATGTCTTTTTTAAATTCTGATTCATAATATGTATAGTCATTTTTATCTGTAGCTAATGTTAAATTATCCCATTTCTCGGATAAGTATGAGAGAAAGCCATCAAGAAGTGGATGTGTTCCATTACTAATCGTATAGAGAAATATCTTTTTAGCTGGATAG
>JAOUKW010000366.1 GCA_029882335.1 Candidatus Heimdallarchaeota archaeon
AAAGAAGTTGATTTAAACAGAATTAAAGAAGAAGTAGATCAGAATGATCATGAGATTAAAGAAAAATTATCAGTCTTAATCCGTGAAGGATATTTAGGTGTGAAGATGTATCCAAACAAAGGAAATGTCTATTTTACCCTATAATAAGATTATATAAACAAATTTGCATCTACAATAAACTACAAATCAATCCATACCTTATAGTCATCAACAGGAAACACTTCTATTGGATTATAGAGAGTATCACGTCTTATTGCAGTACGATTTGCATCATGGATAAATCTAATAAATTCAGATTCAGCCATATATGTGCCGTGATTTCCTCCTGCAAATCGAGTTATTTTTTCTTCAAATAAGGTTCCACCAAGATCATTGACTCCAGCGGATAAGGCTAAAGAAGCAAACTTCATCCCAGTCTTTACCCATGAAGATTGTAAATTAGGAATGAACTCTCCCAAATACAATCGTGAAGTAGAATATACAGCCATATCTTCCATGCCAGTCGATCCTGCTCGAGCAAGTCCAGTTTTGTAAATATAGGTATTATTGTGAATAAAGGGTAGTGGTATAAATTCAGTAAACCCTTTTGTTTCTTCCTGAATTCCTCTAATGATTTGTAAATGTTTTGCTAAATTATGGACTTGATCGATATGCCCATACATCATGGTAGCAGTGGAATTTATCCCCAATCCATGTGCAATTTTGATAATTTCAATCCATAAATCACTGGTCAATTTACCAGGACATAATATATCTCTAACTTCAGGATCTAGTATTTCTGCAGCAGTCCCGCAAAGAGTCATAAGACCATTATTTTTCAATGTCTTCAATATGTATTCAAAATCCTGATCTTCTTTTTCTGCGAGATAATAAATTTCATATGGTGAAAATGCATGAACATGAACACTAGGTGCAAATTTCTTGAAAGTTTGTAATACGTTAATATATGTTTCAAGATTGGATTTTGGATCTAAACCTGCGGTAGAACAAATTTCTGTGACATTATTGTTATTAGCTTCTGCAGTTTGCTCTTCTAATTCAAGTTGATTCAAGCGATAAGCATGAGAACTACCTTCGTGAGCTGCAAAGCTACAGAATTTACAACCAGTATAACAGATATTACTGAAATTTATATTCTGATTTCGGATAAATGTTACATTATCACCAACTTGGTTCCTTCTAATTTTATCTGCATCATACATCTGCATTAATAAATCAGAACCTCTAGATTTTAGTAATCGGATCAATAAATTTTGATGATCATCTCTGTAATATTCCATTATAATCTACCTACAAATAGTCAAACCATCATCTGTGAGAGGAGAAAATTTAACAAATTCTTTGTACACTGGTCCTCTTTCTACTAATTCAATATCATGTTCTTTCAAATCCTTTTTTAATTTATCTAAATGAGGCCATGAGCTTGTATAATTTACATAATCAATTGATAATGGAGAAACACCCCCAAGATCATTCGCTCCGTGTAAGATTCCATGAATTGTTTCAAATGAACCTAAGTTTGGTGGAAATTGAATAGATATCCTGGAATTTGTTAAAATTCGACAGGCAGATATAGTATCAAGAATTAAATTTCCGTCAGTGGGGGCTTTATCTCGCCAAGGAGTATTTGGTAAAGGATGAAAACCTTGTATAATTAATTCTTGAAGTGAAAGAAATTCATTACTAAATTCAGATAATATCTCTAATGTATGTAATCTTTCCTCATTTGATTCACCAATATTAACTAAAATACCTGATGTAAAGGGGATATCCAATTCCAATGCAGCCTTAATTGATTTTATCCTTTCTGAAGGGATTTTATCAGGTGAAGATTGATGTGCCTGTCCTTTACTTGTTAATCTCCCTGATGTTGTTTCCAACATTAATCCTGCTGAAGCAATTGATGGCTGCAAATACTCCCATTCTGATTTTGAAATAACACCAACATTGACATGAGGTAACAAACCCATCTCTATTGCAACATCACAAGCCCATTTCGTATATTCAATAGCATTATCAAATCCATTGTGTTCTAAAAAACTCCTAGTTTTTTCACTTATTTCTTCAGGTCGGTCACCCAAGACTAATAAAATCTCTCTACAATCAGCAAGTTTTGCTTGTTTTAATTGATTTTTGTATGTAGAAGGGGTAATTATCATTTCATTGTTATCAAAAATTTCTAAGTTAGTATTACTTGATTTTCTTGAAAAACCACAGTATAGACAATTATTACGGCAATACTTAATCAGAGGAACAAAATAATTACGAGAAACAGTTACTGTGTTTCCAAATTGATTTTTTCTAATTAAATTAGCTTCAACTTTAATTTGCTTTCGAGTTCCTATCGAAGGAAAATATTCCTCATGATCGTTCAATAATTTATTATATTCATTCTCTTTTATTAATAAAGAGATCATTTCACGTTTACAAATTATTTTGATAACTAGGTTAATCCTATAATTTTTAAATAAGGTTTTCATATATTAATTATGGCCGAACAAGATATAATTGAAGAAACAGAAACTAATGTTGTTTTTGTAACCATTTCAGAAACCGCATCAATTTCAGTTAAAAACGTTATAAAAGAACAAAATAGAACAGATCTATTTCTTAGGTTATTCGTTCAAAGTGCTTATGGTGCATTATCCTTCGGAATGGCACTAGACTCTAGAAAAAGTGATGATGACCAAATCTGTCTTGTTGATGATATAGAAGTAAGAATAGATAGAATTAGTTTTCCATATCTTGAAGGTGCAAATGTGGATTACGTACAATCCGATGAAAAATCAGGTTTTCAAATCACCAGTCCAAACGCACACTTACTAGCTCAAGGAGCTGCTGCAGGATGTGGCTCTTGCTCTGGTGGAGCGGGATGCTGTTAAATAGAAGTTCTTGTATCTAAATTAAATGATGGTACTATCTCATTTATCTTATTAACAATTTGAGTTATCAGATTTATTCGATTTTCAACTACAGGATAAGGAGTATATTGAACTAATTGCTGTATACATTTTCCAAATAATCCCAAACCAATATCGAATTCATCCCAACCATTATTTCGTAATGAAAGAACAAAATTATGATCGATAACCAAATTCTCTATAAAGTTTTCAGGAATAGGAAATTTTTTCTGTGTTTGTTTTTTACCAATTAATACTAAACATGAATTTACCGCTTTTGCCATCATCCCTCTTGGTCTAGCCTTTCGTTCAATACCCAATGGTTGAACTTGATAAATATAAAAATTACTATTTTGATAAGCAAAACAAAGTGCATCCCAAGCCATCACCGTCTTATGAGAGTAGATAAGGGAAAAAATACCATCTGGTTTTATTGTTCGTTCTATTTCCTTTATAGCTTTCATAAAACCATTACTAAACCATTCATGTGCTAAAGAGCCATGTATATTTTTAGAAGCGACTAATTCTTGATGTATCCGTGTTGTTTTATTTATATCTCTACCCAACAGTTGAGAAATTAAACCTCTTTTCCAAAAATAAATAAAGTCAGCTAAAAGACTATAATTTAAATTATCATAATATGGTGGATCTGTAATTACAGCATCAAAAAAATCAGATTTAAAAGGTAATTCCTGTGCAATCCCTTGATGTATTTCAATGATAGCTTGATTTTCAGGAATTTGAGCAGCTCCATTTAATATTCGATCTAACTTATCCCATAGATTTGCAGGACCTGTAGATAAAGGATCTATTTCTACATAATCCCAGTACATGGGAATACCGGGACCACTTAGTGAACGACCAACTTGTTGATTTTGTGATATCCACATAGTAATTCTTGAATTCCAATCTACCAGTTGATCGACTAATCCTGAAAGTAATCCAATAACTACTTTAGCCATAGGTTCACCTTTTTCTTCCTTTATAAGTTCAAATTCTTTATGTAATGATTTTAGTAAAAGTAAAACTATAATTCTCTGTCTTTGATTTAAGAAATTAATATATTCCGTCAAACCATAAATTGTCAAGTTTGTTATTCCAGACCATTTTGGAATATCAATAAAATCCTCGCTCAAATAGGAAAGCTCACCCAATAATCTTTGTTCAATTGAATTTAGATTTGTAGGAAGATTTTGATCAGAAATGGAAAATGATTTCCCAACCCTTTCTTTCTTAATTTCGACAAGAATTTCATCTGTAAAATGGTTTACATCTAAATTGATCTCGCTCCAGCAATTCGGACATTGTTTGG
>JAOUKW010000367.1 GCA_029882335.1 Candidatus Heimdallarchaeota archaeon
CTATTTACAATTTAAATTGCTTTTTTAAAAGCAATTCATCAGAGGTATTTTAATGCGAATAGTAAAAAAACATAGAAATAACTATTTAGTAATATTATTATTTGCCTTTCTTTTCTTTGCTCCATCATATTTTGTATCTTCGGCTTCAAGGTATAATTTAGGAACAGCAAATGTAAGAGTTAAAAGCATATATAATGGTCTTTGTGAAAACAAAAATGCAATAACTTGGTCTCAAGGTTCATATTACGGCTCACATGCGATGAATAGACATTGGGCGGATATATCAATAAATGTTGATTGGAAAGTTTGTGCTGGATATAATTTATACATAGTTATATACCAAGTAGATAATTATGCTGGTTCATACACTAATTGGAAATTATACTCACAAAATGTAGAAACACCATATCTTGACCATCTTTCATATTGGGCATACAACAGATATTTTTATATAAAATATGAACCACATGTATCAAATAGCGTTTCTGATTCCGGTCAAATTGTATTATATTATGATTTTTTCCCTGGCACATCTGGTTCTGAACCATTCACTAATCATTACCGAATTTATGTTGAAGTAAATCGACAGGATGGTGGTGATCTTACGTCATATCTCATGCATAATACAATTCATACCAATATCAACTACTTATATATTAGTTAAAACACTTTGATGAAATTTCAAATTTAAATTTAAACTAATATAAAGAAATCTATCATTTTAGTCGTGAATATTGGATATTATGACATCTTATTGGTTCATTCCTTTTCTACTGGGTGATGGAAATAAATTATCAAATAGACTTTTACAAGACAGATTGGATTGATGATCTAATTTAATCGACCTCATCAACCAGTTTGTCCACCATTGAGATCATAATTTAACTAAGCCCTTCTTTCTTGTACTCAACCCCTCTCTATGAAATGTAGAAAACGTATATCCGACAATTTTCCCATTTTCTCTTTTGAACTGTGGATAAGGTTGATTATGTTGAGGATACGAATTCATTGTTAAATGAGGCAACAAAATATTGTATTGAGAAAGAATATGATCTTTTTTGTATATCAGTACTTGTGTTAGTTTAATATCACCTCCTTCTTTTAGGTAATCCCTTATTCAAATCGCTTTTTTGCAGGGATAAGTTGCTCTTCCAAAAAATTCTGGAAGTAAACATGGATAAGTTTTTGTCTGAAACAATAGTTTCTTGCTCCTATGGCCATACCAATGTATCTGATTATCTCCCACACAAGCTCTAATAATAGAGAAATTGCAAATAACATCCATCGTAGGTGCACCTTACGAGTTGATGTCCGAATTTTAGAAACTCTAGCATGTCTGTAAGTGTTTTCAATACGGAAGCGTTTTCCGTAAAACCTGACAAGTAGCTTGGGTGTTGTTTTATCTGAACTCAAGTACATCATTCTATGAATCCCTCCAACTGGACTTCTCTGCTCAATAATGTATGCATTGACATTGTAAGGTCCATCATTCCCACGCAATACATGCACAAAGTTAAGATCTGAAATAGGATATGTTTTTTTCTTGTATAATTTACCTCGTGACAAGAATGGAATTTTTAGAGAATTCAAAAATCTGAAACAACGGGTACTTGCAAATCCTCCATCTAAGACCATAAACTCAATTTTCAAATTAAGTGGAAGAATTTGATTACAAATATTACTCAGAATATCATCTCTAGTTTGGCCTTTGTAATTAACAGCAAACGCAATGGTAATGGGGATCTGGAGTTTCTTTCCGAAGGAAACAATGGCAGCAGTGGCATATCGAAAGACCTTGCGTTTGTTACCGGATACATTCCCAGAGCGATTTTTTAATTGTCCAAACATAGTAATCTCTCTTCCCTTTGGATCTAACAGATGTTTACCATAATATTCCTCATCATGAAGATCAACTGCCAAGATCACTGATGTTCTTTTTCTTTTAAATTGGGGAAGTATCTTAGCCATTTTTTGGAGATTTGTTGAAATTTGTGTCTCTATTGCTCCAAGTTGCATCTTTCCATAACTGCGATCTAAAGTTTCCATAACAACATCTCCAGAAGGGCTACTACCATAACCTCCTGCTTGTTCTTGTTGTAATAAGTATTGATCTTCAATGAAGTCTTTGCTAATTCTTATGACAAAATCATAAGGAAATCTGGTGACGATAGGCAGAGAACTGGCTGAACGTGTAGTATGTAAGTACAAATTATTTGTAAATACAAAAAAGGTCATAATAATCTCAAAGAATTAATTGTAAATTTTCAGAATACAAGGATAAATATCTCAATGTATAAAAATCATTACAATAAATTAATTATTAAATATATTCTTACTTAGTTAAAATATGCAAAAGTGTTATGTTAAGGTGAGATTATGGAAGTGGTACCTAATTGGAATGTTAAGTTAAAGGCAGAACAGAGATTACGAGATGTAAAATTTGATCTTGGTTATCCTAAAATAGAAAATAATCGCATTATAAGCTTTAAAATTTTTATAACGAAAGGGATGAAGGTAAGATTTGACCTGGTAAGTTTTCAACATCTAGAACAGTTATTTATAAGTGGTGAATCTAATAATCCAGAATACGTAATGTTAAGCACACTGAGTAGTTTATCAAATCTAAAGTCTTTGAGTTATGGATTTTATGATGAACTTCCGAAGCCATTTGTCCACATACCCGGACTACAGGAATTACATCTTCGTAGAATGAATAATAAGAAGTTATATGGATTATTAAGCGTTGAAGATCAAGATAAATTGACGAATGAACAGTATAAAGAGGTTAATGAAACAGGATCATATACAAATCCTCCGCCTGAAAAACTAGATCTTGATCGCTCAATTGGTAATTTGATTGATCTGGAATGTTTGATATTTGAAGAAAATCACTTAACCAGCATACCTGAAGAAATAGGAAAATTAGCTAAGCTAAAAATATTAAAACTTAGGAAAAATAGATTAACGAATCTTCCACAATCCGTAGTAAAATTAATAAATTTGGAAAAATTGGATTTAAGTCATAATCAATTAACAAATATACCTGACGATATTGTCAATTTCATAAAATTGAAAGATTTCATATTAGAAGATAATGAGCTTACACATCTTCCTGAAGACATTGGGAAGCTAGTCAAACTTGAGAAATTGGATTTATCATGGAATAGAGTCACCTCGCTTCCAGACTCCATAGGTAATCTGGTTAACCTGGAATATTTATATTTATACTGTAATCAACTTACAAGTATTCCAGACTCCATCGGCAATCTGGTTAATTTGGAAAGGTTAGATTTAACCAATAATAAACTTACCAGTATTCCAGACTCCATCGACAATCTGGTTAATTTGGAATATTTAAATTTATCCAATAATAAACTTACAAGTATTCCAGACTCCATCGGCAATCTGGTTAACTTGAAAAGGTTAGATTTATCCAATAATAAACTTACAAGTCTACCAGACTCCATCGGCAATCTGGTTAACTTGGAAAGGTTAGATTTATCCAATAATAAACTTACAAGTCTACCAGACTCCATCGGCAATCTGGTCAAACTAAAGGAACTAAAAATAAGTTATAATCAAATTGAGTACATCCCTGAGGAGATCACGAATATGACTATTCTGAGGATCTTGTATCTGAATAATAACAGAATTAAAGCATTGCCCGATTCTATTTTTCAGCTACCATTGCAACGTATAAGTATATCTGCCAATCAATTTATTACACTACCAAAGGGCATATTAGAGTTGAATAAACCGTTATTAGGGTTGACTAGAAGGTATGCAAAGTTAGAAATAAATGATAATCCTTTGATTGTTGATGATAATCTCAAAGAATTAATTGTAAATTTTAATAAATATAATACTTTAACTTCATTAATGATTGAGGGAGAAGGAGAAAAAGTCATAGTAAGGAATATGACTGATGAAGAATTTTATTATAGATAAGCATGTCCAAAAAATATTTTAATAGAGTTTGAGCCGATAGGCTCAATGATTTCTGGTTTATCAGAAATCAATAATGGATACACTAGTCTGAGCTAGAATCGAACTAGATAAAAAGGTGAGGGTCTTAAATGACTAGTGAAACCAACACAGATCATAGACCCTCTCATATTAAAGAATTTCATCATTTTACATCAAGATTTTCTTAGACCCAAGTTTCCAGAGTCAAAAAAAACAACAAA
>JAOUKW010000368.1 GCA_029882335.1 Candidatus Heimdallarchaeota archaeon
CTCCACTCCAAAAATTGGAATAAATTATCCAAATTATAATAGATGACTTAAGTGTTATATAATATCCATCAAATAACTCATTAAAATTTTTATTTTCTAAATCTAACTCATTTCCTTTATAGAAAATGGTGGTAAATATTATGAGTAGTAACCATGGCCAAAGTCTATCTAAACCTATTAAAACACCAACATAATACAATGGACTTGAAACACCAAAATTTTTAGAATATCCTTCAATTACATTGAATGTATACCAATTAATTGGTACAGACATAAATTTCGCCCCTTCATACATTGTATAATCATAATAACCGGCTAGTAACCAAGTTACTACTCCAATTAATCCTAGCTTCATGTAAGAATTAAGGTTTTCTCGCTTGAAAGTAACAAGGAAAAACGAGAAAATTATAATTCCTAAGTCTAATCTTATATAAACTGTTAAGGGTACTGTAATAGCAAATATTATTGAGTTTTTAATTGAAAAATTTTTTTCTTCGAGCATTTTAAGGGTAAATGCAATTCCAAAGAAAAGATATGGTAGAAAAAATGTATTAGTAAATGATCTTACTCCATATTCTATCATTCTAAACCAAAAAGCGATATATACCGCTGAAATAAAAGCACAAATTTCATTTTTTGTTAATTGAAATGTCAATTTCTTAGTAGCCGGAATAATCAATGTTGCATTAATTCCCAACATAACTCTTATCAAAAAGAGTGAACCATCATGATAATCTAAACCAAAAAATTCACCGAATCTCATAATAGAGGCAAAAATAAGAGGGAATAACCAACTTCGAGAGGATGCATATGAAGGTGGATCAAACTCGGATCTAAATTCAGGTGGTATATATCCTGAACCATATACCATATGATGTGCAATTTCCAATGATTGGTATAATTCATCAGGATGTAAAATACCCTTATTACGCAAAGACAAATCCATCCGAATTACAAATCCAGCAATCAAAGCAACAAAATATAACGCTTTGAAAGGATTAGTAAAAATCCAACCTAATATATGATCTATCAAATCTGGTTTTTCATTCTTTTTCATATCCTTATTTGTTAAATTAACTTCAATTTTTTATTAGTTTGCAAATGACATAAACCAAATTGTAATTCTTTTTTATCGGTTTGAATTTTAATGTTTTCTCCAACTTTAGAGTAATTATTTAATATCTACAAAACCCAAAAAGCAATAAATTAGGTTTGTATTGTGAACATATGGCAGGTAATTTTTTAGAGACTAAATTCGGGGAAATGTATTATGAGCTTGAAACTAGGAGTGAAAATAGAAAAGAACAATTGGCTATATTCATTCACGGGTCTAATAAGCAAACCCAAAAAATCAATTTTTGGTCTCCAATTAGATCAATTATCCAATCTCAGGTAAACGCAGTTGTAATTGATCTTATTGGTCACGGAAGATCAAAAGGAACAGACATTGAAATGAGCTTTACCGACCATGTTACTTCAGTAAAATTACTAATTAATCATTTCACGAAAAAAATGGAAATAAGAGACTTAATTCTTATTGGGAGGAGTTATGGAGGTGCAATAGTACAACAATTAGCCATTGACATTGAAGATATAGCATCTATTGGATTAATTGCCCCTGCTGGTGTTGAAAAATATGCTAACCAAATAAAAACAAAAAAAATTTCAATTTTATGGGATGTTAATGATCCAATAATTCCTTTCAAACAAATTGAAAATTACCTAAATACAAACAATGAGATTAAATTATACACATTAGGCAAACCAAATCTTAATGTAAACAATTTATTTTATATTGGATCTGATAACAATCCGTCTCATGAACCAGAATTACAATCACCCGAGCTTTTCACAAGATTCTTGAAATCGTTAATTGAGTGAAATGTTTGGATATATCCTCTGAATTATGAATATATTCAAAATATTGATTTAAGTGTTATATGACGAAAGAATGTTACGTCAGAGTATTTAAATATTTAAACATATCTAATTAAATTAGAGAAAACATCATTTTGAGGTTTAACATATGAATAATTTAACTGGTGCCATGCTTAAAACAATGATTTTGGAGTCTCATTCAAGAATCCAAAAAAAAGCCGATTATTTAAACGCAATAAATGTGTTTCCTGTTGCTGATGGTGATACTGGATTAAACATAAACACCACTTTAACTTCAGTCGTCAAAGAGTTGGAGAAACAGGGTGATACACCCTCAATAAAAGAAGCAGCAAAAGCAATATCAAAAGGCGCATTCATAGGTGCAAAAGGTAATTCTGGAGTAATCTTAAGCCAATTTTTTGTAGGATTCGCAAAAACAATTGAAAATGAAGAAAATATTGATACTCAGTTATTTGCAGATGCTTTAGTTGAAGGAAGTAAGAGAGCCTATAAGGCAGTAATGAATCCAAGAGAAGGTACAATCCTAACTGTTGTTAAAGAGACTGCAGAAGCAGCAAAGAAAAAAACTCAAGAAGGAGCTGGTTGGAGAGAAACTGTAGAGCATTGCTATGAAATTGCTCAAAAATCAACTGCTGATACTCCTAATTTATTAGAAGATTTAAAATCTGCAGGTGTGGTGGATTCCGGTGCTCTTGGTTTTGTATATCTAATCCAAGGATGGTTATTTGTTATTTCAAACACATTTGATGGACCAAAAGTTGTTGATCTACGTGAAGGACTTGAAGGTTTACACAATAAGGTAGATGTTTCTAGTGCTATCGAAAATTTACAGTTTAGATATTGTACTGAAGCAATGATCATAGATACAAAAGCTTCTGAATCAAGTATAAGGGAACAATTAGTTGATTTTGGAGATTCTCTCATTGTAATTGAATCCGAATCATCATTTAAACTTCATATTCACTCGAATAAACCCAAACAAGCATTAGAAAAATTTGCAAATAATGGGCATCTTGTTTTTGTAAAAATAGATGATATGAAGACTCAAACAACAGAAACACATTCTTAGAACTGTATATTCTCATGATCTCGCGTTGTAAATGGGCAAATTACAATAATTTGTTACAGAGTTATCATGATACTGAATATGGATTTTATGTTGAGGACGATAATATTTTATTTGAAAGATTAATGTTAGAAGGATATCAAGCTGGTTTAAGTTGGAATTTAGTCTTACAAAAGCGAGAAGAATTCAATAACGTTTTTTATAATTTTTCACTTTCTAAAGTATCAAATCTCACTGCTGAGTATATTGATAAATTGATGTTGAATGAAGGTATAATAAGAAATAGAAGAAAATTAGAAGCAACCATAAGTAATGCCCAAACAATTCTCAAAATTATTGAAAAATATGGATCATTTATGAATTATCTGAAGCATTTACCTCATAATGCATTTACAACTGAAGATCTCAAGAACTGTACAAAACAGATGAAAAAAGATGGTTTTAAGTTTGTAGGTCCATTAGTTTTAGAAGAATTTTTCTATTCAATTGGTTTGAACTCACCGAAACATGCTGAATATTGTTTTTTATTTAAATAACCTTCTAATCATATCGTATGTAACCTTGATTGGAACATCCCGGTTTCTCCTATGCAATCTCTTTCTCGGTCTTGTTAAATGTCTTTGAGATGAGAGGGAAGCATATATTTTCTCTCCTAGAAATAAGCTTCTCTCATTTTGTATTTTAATTGGCATAAATGAGATATTTTTGCATAAACTACATTTATATCCTTTAAACGTACCTAATTTTTTCATTATATTACCACATGCACACTCTGGTGTTTTAATCCTATAATGATCCATCAAATGGATGATTTCAAAAAATTCAAGATTAATTTGTAACGACTCTTGAAAAGACCCAACAGATCCATGAATGTAAATTTTATCTCCTGGAACTAATAACCTTAATTTTTTAGGAATGATTTTTGTAGGTTCAAAAGCAATTAATGTAACAGATTGAAGATTTATATATGCTTGAATTTTTACATGACCACCCTCAATATCCTTGCTGTAGCTTGAAATGGTAACAATGCTGGATATTACCGAATATTGTGCAATATTTTCATTTACATACTGAATGTGAGCATCTGTGGCTTGATTTGTCCTAAAAATCGTCCAACTATTATAGATTTCGTCACATTCAAGTAAATCTAAATAATTGACTAATTTAGATGCATTTTCTCCTCGTATTCCAATTAATAC
>JAOUKW010000369.1 GCA_029882335.1 Candidatus Heimdallarchaeota archaeon
TGAATTCTACAATAAAATTGATACTTTGAAAGGATTAAATAAATGTTCAAGATTTGATTGTACGCAAAAGCTTCAATACTTTGCAGAATTTGTTTATCAAAATTTTGAAAAAAAATCAAATGAATCAAAACTTTTTGAACTGACACGTGATATATCAAATATACATGCCTATAAGTTAGAAGTCTTTAGTTTATTTATATCTGTTGTGAAAAAACACTTCGGTTGGTATTTATTCAAATAGAAATTTGGACAATACACAATTATAACATTGTTGGATTAATCGACCTTCAAATGGTAAAGGAAATTTCCAAAATCAATTGTATAAATATTGATATAGGAGATCTTCATTAGATTGAATATAACAAATTTTATAAAACGCGAGTAATATGAACCATGTCATGGACGTTATCAATCTTTTATTCAATCGTGAGTCATATTTAATAAAATTCATAGGTAAATCTTTGATAATTATTACTCCTCTTGTAATTCTCAAATATATTTTAATTTTAAAATTTGATGAATTAGTGATATACATACAGATATACACCTGATTTATTTAATTTTTGATTTTATAAATTGATAGATCTATATCTAGTGTCCTAAATTCCTTTATCAATGGGATATTTTTCATCTTTTATTTTCTAATTGTTTCTGCTGATATTTGAAGGTTAATTGTTGATGTATATACGACCAACAATAGATAAATTCGAATACATTTCATCTTTATTCCATTTTACATACATCGGATTCAATCGTATTAGTTTTTAGTGGAAACAAAAACATGAGTAATACATTATTGATCATTGTGTTAATAAACGTACAAAATAAAATTTATCATGTCATGGTTTTTGATTTTCTATATTTTCAATTTTTGTTATAGTATCTGAAATTTCATCAAATACATTACTTACTTGGTTTATCATAGCATTATAACTAAAGAATACAAAGCCTTTATTTTTATCTCTCCTTCGTTCCATAAAATCGCTGAAATTACTCTTGTAAATTTCATCAACTAATGGTGGAGCTAGTTTCAGAAACTCTACTATTGATTCATTTGGTGGGTCTAATAGCATGCTAGAAAAAAATCGTAAGAGTGGTTCTGATCTATAACTTCCATAAACGTATTTGTTATTAATTCTAAATTGGTAATTAAATAAAAATACTTCTAATTGATAAATTGGGACTATTAGTGAATTAGTACCATCTCTTGGTATGTGAATGGTTGTTAAATATTGAATACTATTTCTGTTCTCAACTTCAACTTTAAAAGAATCTATAGAGTTCAATTGATCATAAATATTTGAAATTAATGTAAGAAAAAGGTATAAATACTTTCCCCTTGGAGTTTCTTTTTGACCAACCTGTTTGAGAGCTCTCTGTTCTATAAGTTGGTTAATACTTTCTCTTGTGAAACCATTATTCTCTATAATAACAAAATCACTTTTAAACCAGGTATTATTTAGAATATAGTCATTGAGGTCTTTGAATATATCCAGTATTTGTTGATTTTCATCAATTATTTCAGCGATTTTTTCAATAAGTGTTTTTATTTCAGAGTTTTTTGAATTTATAATTTCAAATGCAGTAATATAGAAATTTTCCATTTTACTAGGTAATTGCAATATAAAATCATAGGTCCATTGAAGATCTAAGTATGTTTGGTATTGTTTCGGACCTTTTAATTCTTGTACGAACTCTTCACCATTTGATCTTGCAATATTTAACACATTTACCTCAAAGTTATGTGAAAATGTAATATAATCTTTTTTAAGTAAATTTTCTTGTAGTTGTTTTACAACAACTTTTCTTTCCTCAATTACTTTATTCTGTTTATTTATTCTTTCAGAAGGTGATTTAATCCAAGGATACCATTTAGAATAATTTGATTGGTATAATCCAAATCTAACAATAGAACTAAGCAATAAAAAATTCTTCTTTCCGGTTGAAATTCCCTTAAAGAATAATCCTATTGCTCCTATGAAAATAATAATTAGAAATATGATGTTTAACCAAAAGTTAAAGATTTCCAGTACAATTATTGTTATTGATCCAAATAAGAAACCTATGGAAAAATAAAACTCTGAGTTTATTCTCTCGAAGATAGAGGTCGAATATTCATTAGATATATACTCTTCAACCCACATTTTATCTAGATTAAATTTCTTAATTAGTTGTGGTTTTATCCATTTCTCTTTGATAAGATAATCAATAATATCAAACTTGCTTAATAAAATACCTATAAAAGATGTGAATAAAATTAAATTAAAGGTATCTTCTACTTCTTGAGGTAGTCCTAGAATTAAAAATCCAATAATACTGGACAAAAATGCAATACTACCGTTTGTTTGTTGATTAGAGAGAAAAGAAGTACTCACCTAGATTTGAATACTAATGACTCCTATTATATATAACTCATTTAAATTACACAAATGTCGGTTTTTTATTTAGGATTCATTAATTATAAAGTATATACTGTTTAGAAATAATATGTTAATATTCCAATTCAGATGTAATTTTTATCATAAACATCCTTATGAGATTTGAATATCACAATTAAATAACTTTCCTCCGATAGGATTACAAACTAGTAATACAATAATTGATTCAGAGCCATAAAGGTTTATTGACAATCATAGTAATAGAATTGAAGCAAATTAGAAATTTCCGACATATCATCAATATAAATTATCTCATTTTGAGTATAACTAGTAATAGGATTGAAACTCTGGACCAATGATATAAGCCTCATCTGCATCATCATGTCACAATTGGTTAATACCTAGTAATAGGGATGAACCTGATTTGGATAACCAATCTCTTGAATAATAGTTCATGTAGGATTATCAGTATATCAATAGAAAAACAAGCATACTCTAAAATCTGATTAATAAATTTGCAATAATATCAAAAATTATTCTGGTTAATTTATTTTATTATATTTAAAGTAAAAATAGTTTTTTATTTTGATTTCTTTAATTTATTTTAGAATTAGAATAGTCCAAATACCGAGAGTAACGTGGTACCAACACTGGTTGGACCAGGTACATCAGGGAAAGGTGGTAAGACAATGTCATCATCACCAAGTATTCTAATTATCAATCCAAAAAGGATGTTCCAGAAGAGAGTTGTTATAATCTTCACCAATACATTCTATAACAGACATGATTTTCATGGGTAGTTTTCGGTGTATATTGCCTTGATGAGCGATTTATTTAGACCATGACTTGATTTCAATAATACAGACTTTCGTTTGAGGTTTTACTTGAATGTTGTTCTTTCAATAATAAGTTCTGATAAATAGACTTATTTCTTTAATTTTACATTTATTCTTGAAGAATAAAAAAATGACATTAGTAAAATTATATGTGGAATGTTTTGTAGATTCTTCCATAATTCATTCATTCGTGCAATTATTTTACCAATATTAAGTATGAACGGTCATATTAATTTGATATTCATACAATTCATTTTTCATTGTCAATCTTATTTCCGTAATATTTCTAAATAGTGGTATTGAAGTAATAAGAAATTAATAATTTATAATTAAGATATTCGCTATTTTCACATTGGTAACCCAAAAATTATTTGAACTACTGATAATATTGAAGTATGTGAGTGAAGATTTTGAAGAGGATATCAGTCCAATTACCAAAATGATTGATAAATTAGCTACATCAACGGAGATAATTAATCAACCAATACCTGAAGAATTAGGAAAAATTTTATTCAATGATATTGAATCTTTACAAAATAAGGTAAAACAATCCGTTAATGATATGATAAAAGATGCTGCAAAATATAGACACTCAATTACTGATAAATCAAAAGATTTGGTTCATCAAATAAAACGTTCATCAAATGATACTAGAAGGTTGTATTTTATAGATGGAACGTACAATATTGATTCTTCTTATATGTATTCATTTTTTTTTGTAGGGACTGTATCAATTTCAAATGATGAAGATTTACCACCGCAACGTAAGGTATTTGCAGAAATAATCAATGGATCTGAAGTGATTAACTTCCTAATTGGACCATTAACAATACTTGCAGAATTACAACATGCATATGAGATTCTAAAACGGGATGAAAATGGATATATCTATTTAGACATGTCGTTTATTTCGTTAATAACCCAACTAAACAGATTTTCCACTAT
>JAOUKW010000370.1 GCA_029882335.1 Candidatus Heimdallarchaeota archaeon
AAATAAACTCGCAATGGATTCAACTCCTATGGGTAAATACCAGTACTTATAATCGGATAATTTAATTAAATCTGAAAATGTCTGAATTAATGGACCATTTCTGAATTTGACTAATTCAGAATACAAAATTTTTGTTTTAAAAAGAGGTAATTGTACAAATGACGTAATTTCATTTCTAGACATCAATAAGATATCTAAAATATTAATATCGTGGAAAAATTTCAATATTCTCTGTATTTCACTTGATGTAAATATATCTTTATCAAATTCTATTCCTAATTCATCTAGAATATGCATACATTAGGTATATATGTAAATTCTTTATAAGTAATGAATAAATATAGTAAAATAAAATTCAACTTACTTATAAATAATTCAGAATATTTTAAAATTAAGATGTCAAGTAATGCTGATTTACCCTTACAAAAATTCGAGAAAGACCAGTATGATCTACTTACAGAATCTAATTTTAATAATCAAGACGATCAATTAGATCGTACAGTTATAGTAAATGCAAATTTATTTTCATCTACTGGATTAAATCGAATATTAAAAATAATACAGACTTTTAAATTGAGTTATAAAACAACAAGACCTGGTGAATTATCAATAACACTACCCGAGAAACAGATTAGAAGAGAAATAATATTTGAATTATTAAAAATACATGAAGAATGGCCGTGATTATCCATAAATACATTAATTTTAATAGTAATTATAATTGGTATTGCTCTAATAAATCAACTAATACATAATCAAACAAATTCCACAAATAAATCAAATAATGGAACGAAAATACTTTATAATCATCAAAGAAAGCGAAATAGTAACAAAAAAGATCCAACTACTTCCTTTAATAATAAAGGGAGTGAATTAACCCATGAACATACAATAAATAATAATTATGGGAAAATAAGTCACACTATTAATGGAGAAATAGTTAGAAGTAGGGCAGAAAAGAAGATTGCTGATTTTCTTCATAATCATGGCATAAAATACATATATGAAAAGAAGATACACGGAATGCTTTGTGATTTCTACCTTCCCGATTTTAATTGTATTATTGAATATTTTGGATTAATACGATTAAACAATGTAATTGGAAAAAAATACCAGAAAAATGCAGGAAAGAAGATTAATAATTATAAGAAAATGTCTTTTAATTTTATTGCATTACTTGAAGAGGATATTCAATCATATGAAACACTAAAGAATAAACTAGAATTTTTATTCAGACAAAAATGATATTTTTTGTACTTATAAATAAATTGTAATAATAGATGAATAATGTCAATTACACGGATTGAACATACAAATGAAGTAAATATTATAACTGAAAGAGAGGAAATATCCTTTGAAGTAAATCTATACACAAAGTATTTTAATGCTAATTCTGTAGGTGAATTTCTTCAGATAGCACTTGCAGAGGAACAAGAAGAAAATTTTGATTCTGCTGAATTTTACTATCGATTGGGCAAGAATGAAAATAAACAACTGTCCTATTGTGGCATAGCTAGAAATCAAGTCAGACTTGGTTTATATAATAAGGCATTAGAATGCTATAAGAATGCGATCACTTGTGATTATACAGTAGAATTGTGCTTAATCGAAGATCTATGGGAAATCACAAAAACTTTAAATGAAGGTCACAAAGTGTTAGTGAAGACAATCAATAATTCTGTAGATGTAAGATTGTTAACATTCAAAATACTTGATTATTACATGCTTGATAGGTCTAATTTTCTAAGTTGGATTGTCTTGGGTATGTATATTTTGGAATATAAACCCACAGAAACAAACTTGAGTTTAGTCAACGATTGTTTATCTAGAGCAATAGATTTGGGTTATGAAGATAATGTAAATATCTCTCGTATGATTGAATTAATCGAATCTTGGCATTCCAAATGAATTAATTATTTTGGATACTTAAATAGAATTTAATGTAACACATAGTTATGATTAACACTATTGATTTGCACAGTCGGATAAAGGAATTTTTTCCTTACCCTGAAATCAGAGATAAACAAAAAATATTAATCTCTTCAATTTTATCCTCATTTAAACAAAATAAAATCTCATTGATTATCGCATCTAATGGCATAGGAAAGACAATATCTACTCTATCCGCAGTATTAACCTATATTGAAGAAAACAAACAATCAAAAAAAATATTTTATTTGACACGTACTCATAACCAGGCCGATCGGGTGATCGAAGAATTATATAAGATAAAAAATGAAAATTATATTGGACTCGCTCTTAGATCTGCTCAAAATCTTTGTATTAATGAAGAAGTATTAGAAAATACAACACCTACTACTTTTAACTTTGTTTGCCAAAATAAAATTCTCAGTAATCAATGTAAATATTATAATCAAAAATTAGATATCGATAAATTAGTTGAAGACCTTGTATTCAGCCATGTAGATGCAGAAACTCTGATTGAAGAATCCAAATCAAATATGGTTTGTCCCAAAATTGTATCAAATAGACTTTTAAAGGAAGTAGATATACTTGTAGGATCCTATAATTATATCTTTGATAATACTATCCGGAAGAATATATTTCAACAATTAAATATATCATACAATGATATTATTATTATTATTGATGAGGCTCATAATCTACCAAATACAGTATTGCAATTATATTCCGAATCAATTAGTACATCTACAATTTCTAAAGCAATAAAAGAGTTAGATCATGTCATCAACCAATATTTGCTACTGTTAAAAAACTATATGAGATTTGAAAAGGAAGATAAAAAAATTGATATATTAGAGGTACTCCAAATCATAGATACTAAAATTGGCTTCAATTTAGATATTGAATTAATACGAGATTATAAGCGTCAATCTGAAAATGACCAGAAACGAAAGAAAAAAAATTTTTCATATTCTTCCATTGTGGCTTCTTTTCTTGAATTTTTATTAAATTCCATTGCATCTCCAGATTATAGTTACTTTCTGCAAATAATGGGAAATAATCCCAAATTAAGCATAATTGCTCAGGATTCATCACTTCGTATTAGAAATATAATAAAGAAAGTTAATCGGGTAGTACTTGCTTCTGGAACAATGTCAAAGATAGATTTACTTAATTTTGGTATTGCTACTAGTGAGATAAGAGTAGGAAAGGTAGAGGCCGAATATCCTAATTTACATTGTATAGTACCTAAAGGAATCAATACCTCATATCAAAATCGGAACGCTATAATGTATACTAAGATAGAAAGTGTGATAGGGAAAATTCTACAAATAAAACAAAATACGGGGATTTTCTTTACATCATATGAGATGATGAAAAAATTTATTCCAAAAATCCAATCATCTAAGAGAAACACATACCTAATCGATCAAAATATTACTGCTAGAGATACCGAAAATATGGTGAATTCATTTAAAAAGGCAAAAGATCATGTACTAGTTTCAGTTATACGCGGTAGAATATCCGAAGGGATTGACTTCCCTGCAGAGGAAATGGAGATAATCATAATTATTGGAATCCCATACCCCCATCGGGATATAATTATGACTGAAAGAATTGATTATTTTGAGAAGAAATTCAATAAGCAAATAGCTGAAAATCTAGTATATTATACAGATACTTTTTCCTCATTTATTCAAACCACTGGAAGAGCAATTCGATCTGAAACTGACAGAGCCAATATATTTATTCTTGATGATCGAATTATGAACCAAAAAAACAGATTACCAAAATATATACAAGACTCTCTAATATCTGTGGATGATATACAATTAGATTCAATTATTAAAAAAATTGATAACAAAGACTGGTAACTTAACTGTTTATTATTAAAAAAATTTAATTACATTATGTTCCAGTAGATCCAAATCCTGATTCTCCACGAGTTGTTTCTGATAATTCAGAAACCTCAATAAACTTAGTTTGGTATATCTTTTGAATTCTGATTTGAGATACTCGATCACCTTTATTAACCAAATAATTCTTATTAGTATTGTTTCTTAACAAAGTCATTAATTCACCTCGGTATTGTGGATCAATCGTTCCAGGTGCATTAGCAATAGTAATTCCTTTTGATGATAATCCCGATCTTGGTCTAATCTCTGCAAAATATCCCTCTGGTAATTCTATTGAAATACCATGTCTTACTTTGATTGTTTGATAGGGCTTAAT
>JAOUKW010000371.1 GCA_029882335.1 Candidatus Heimdallarchaeota archaeon
GTATATGATGTTAGACCTCCAATATTACCTCCAATCTCAAAAGTTATAACTAAAAAACCAATGGATGGAACTAATATTCGGACATATTTATCCATTGATATTGTAATTGATTTTACTAGTTCAGAAATTCGTTCACTATATTGCATAGAAGTGCATAAATGAAGATTGAGGGCGATACCAAGAAACATTATTAATGAATTGTACAGACTTAGAGATAATTGGTTATTATTACTAATATTTGACTGCGAAATCCAAACAACTACGGGCCAAATAAATAAAATAGCAAATAATGACTTCAGATAAGGAGTAATTAACTCAATTTTTCCTCTCATAAGTAATAATGATACGGGAGTAATACTACCTATTATTCCGAGGGCAGGAACTAAATCAGAAATACTCAATGCTAAAGATGAAATTCCAATTGTCGGACCAAATAATAAAAGTGTTATCGCAGGATAAATTGATTTTTCAGAATTACCCAAATAATAAGTGAATACTGATAAAGGAAGGATGAAAATTAAACCTCCTCCAAAAAGTAATAATTTTACAAATATACCATCATTTACATGATAATTTTGTGCAATTAACAAAGGTGAAATGATTGCAGTAATGGTTACAAGTGTTAACAGAGTATTGGAATCATTGCGATAACCAAGATAAAAACCAATTACAAAGAATAAAACTGGAATTATTATCATTATAGGATTGACCATCATTGTTGAAAATGCCATTATCACAGATATTAAAAATCCTACTATTATTATTAAAATACCCAATCCTGGTTCTTTCGACTTTAATCCGATGAATTTTCCCTCGACAAATAAATGACCAATTCCCATCATAATTAATCCAAAAACGCTGAAGATAATTGTCAATGTCGCTCCTTCAAGTTCTAAGCTTGTTGCAAATAATAATAAAAATATCATTAACATAATTACACCGATTCCTGTCAATCCAGGACCATAGATGAAATCTTTTACATTTGTTGAAAATGATTTCTTGACCACTCTTGTTGTTGCTCTCGCACGATTTGGCATCGGTATAATCTCTAGGTGAGGAATATACTCTAATTCAAATTTAAATAGTGTAGGAGTAGGAAGATTAATTGATGGAGGTTGATATTCAATTACGTTTTCTATTTCTTCGATAGAATCAATATGAGAATTGTCAGTAGCATTATTTAGTAGATGAGTTTCTTCCTCAACCTTCATTTCATTTATTACCTTTTGATCTAAAGGGACTTCTACCTCTTTCTCAGTAATGCTAGATTCAGATGAAACTAATTCTTCATAGTGAAGATCTGTATTCACAACGGGTTCAATATCTTCATAAATATCAACTCGATCAATTGCCACTACACCTTTATTTGCTAGTTGTCTAGAAATATCCTCGACATATCGTTCAGTTGTATTTAGTCTTTTATCTATTTCATCTACTTTGTCTGAAATATTAGAAATCAACCGAGTTATATTACCTTCTCTTTTAGTTAACACATAATAACAATTACTGCATTTTCCACCAGATGAGGATTTTCTCCCACAATTTGGACAAATAATTAGAGATGCCTGTTTTTGAAGCTGATTACCACATCTGATACAGAACTTAGGAATTTTTTCATTTGGATATTCAGCACCACAATTTATACAATTCAATTTGAAACCTCCAAATGATCTTTCCATTCCGTAAGTGAAGAATTAAATTCTTCATCATCACTAATTGCAAGAATTTTTTCAATATATTCCTTAATTAAATCATCATTATCTTCTAAATTTTGCAATGTTGAAAGTATTGCAATATAAACATTCAATGAATTATCAGTTTCATAATTTTTCAATGAAACAATTTTATCTTGACTATGAGGAAGAGATAGAACAAGATCAAACTTTAATTGGTTAATCACCTTTTCTTCAATGATTTCCCCTTTTTGATATAACTCAAGTGCTTGATTAAAATATCTATGAGCCATATCGATTGATCCCATTTTCAAATATTGTACAGCTAATGCATGTATTGAGTCCCATTTATCCATTCCACTCCTAAATATCCCCAATGCCTCACTATGCTGGTTTAGTTCATGATAAACAAGACCTAGAAAAGGTTCAAATTCATTATTACCCTTATCAACTGAAAATTTAAGCAAGTTTCTTGCATGAGTGAGGTTTTGTTTCAATTGTAGATAGCCAATACCTAAACCACCACTAATTTCATTATCTATTTTATCTCCGTTTAATCCTTCGAATATTTCGATTGATTCCTCAAATTCTTTATTTTTTAGCAATGCAAAAGCTAATGCTTTCCTTGTTTCTACATTATCCTCAATAATTAAAGAATCACGATAAAACCGAATAGCATTTCCAACTTTCCCCATAATTAAAGAAATTGCAGCGAGACTCCCTAATAACTCAATTGACTCAGGAAAATATTCCAAACATTTTTCATATGCTTGAAATGCTGCTTCATATTCTCCTGAATTTAATCTGAAGTTCCCCCGTCTAATTAATCTTCTTGCCTTGTATAACTGAGCTTCCTCCATAATATTACCTTACTTTTTGAATAAATTGAAACTATATAAATATCTTAGGTTCGTTGAAATTCAATGAGTATAATAATACAAAATAAACTACAATCATTGTACTTTTGGTTCAAATAGCGGATAATCATTATACTTTAATCATAAACGGTTTGTATACACTTCATATTTAAGTATTCATTAATTCAAAAATTTAATTTTAAATATTACCTATAATTTTCAAATTCGCAAATTAATCAAGACACACTTCATTATTCGGATATATTTATTAAATTGTTAATTGACCAAATTATTATGGAAATATGGCTTCTATTATTCTTTATCTTAATCATTTTATATGTTATTAAATTAAATAATGCCGAAAATAGGAATCAAGTAGTAAATATTTTGAAACAACGTGGATTTAATGATATATCAGTCAATAGTGGTTTTCTCGACTTTGGAAATATAATAGCGCATTCAAATACATATAAATTATATATAGACACATATGACAGAGGAGACAATGAAGCGTCGGACATGCATTTTAAGATAATAGTAGAGGCATTGATTCAAACAGATAGCAGTTTTAAAATAACAAAAAGAGGTACATTTTCTAAGTTACTGGGTATAAACCAAGGAAATCTGAGTTCATTTGATGGAGATTTAAATATATCAACAATGAATCTACCAAATACTGAAGAATTAATAGCATATCCTGGGGTGTATACTAACTTACAGATCCTAAAACCTAAATTAGATTACATAGTTGTATCTGGAAGAAGAATTACAATTCAAATTGGAGTGAAAAAAGACAATCAATACTTAATATATTCAATTAATTTAATTGAGTCAATATTGGAAAAAATTACAAAGGACAATATCAAATTTAACATACAAAATTATTTTATTTATGAAAAGTATTCTTGTTTCTCTTGTAATAGAGAAATTGAATTTAGGGGTGAATTATGTCAATTCTGTGGAGAACCTTCACCTCGTTGTATTGTTTGCTATGATGACCCCGAACCAAATGAAAAAATAGTGATGCTTGAATGTTGCAAAGCATATGGTCATACATCTCATATCGATTCATGGTTTCTAAACCAAACTAAATGTCCAAATTGCGGATTTTCCAAACCGGGAATTGTTAAAGTACAAGAAAATTGGCAAATTATCTGAAAAAAATATTATTTTACAGTTTTATTATAATTAGATCAACAAAACTAGAGTTCATTAAAATCATGGAGGTTCAATTGTTTATTTTATGTTTTAACTTTAAAGTGTAAGATGCTTTATATATGTTACAATCGTATGTATGTTAGAACAAAATTACTGTAATTACTACTAATAACTACTATATCAGCATATAGAAGAATTATTACAGTTTTAATACAATTATTTTGTTAATTATGTAATATTGAACAGATCACGAATAGTTAGATCTAATCGACATAATAAACTAGGTGAACAAAAATGTATAAAAATTTAATAATACAATTTTATAATTTCTTTCGGCCAACCGGAAGAAATACGACAGGGAATAAAGTAGAAAAAATCCCCTTAGCAATTGATAGTGAACCAACTGAAAAAATCGTCCTTCCTAACCCATTGGTTAATACAGAAGGTGAGAAAAAACATTGGAGAA
>JAOUKW010000069.1 GCA_029882335.1 Candidatus Heimdallarchaeota archaeon
AAAACCCAATCAAATAGGATTAATGAAGATGAAAATCCAATACGTAACAAGAAAGTTGAGATGTACAATGCAGTGAGTTGTCTATTAACGTCTGTTTTATCAGGTGGTAACTCTGATTTATCAACGGTTGATGTCATATTTCATAGTATTATATACTTTATTAAAAATTAATTAATTTACAAACATTATTATGGATGAATTCTTAATATTTTTGACATTTTCAAATTATATTATTAATTTACATTATAAAATATATTTTAATGAGAATTATGAGTTGGATTAAATTTGTGATCATTGACCCAATAATGTAAACCAAGAGTGTAAATTATTTCAAGAAAAATTCTACAATAATTTAATTTTTACATCATATAAATTATTATAATTCATAAAGCTATTAAGAAACTTAATAGATAGTAAAATAGTGACAAAGAAAATCGATGTAATTATACCTGCAGATAAAGGAAAAGTGACTCCTGCTCATTATATTCCGTTGTTGGAAGCATCAGGAGTAGATAATAAAGCGTTTATAGATTTGGCAGGAAAACCAATGTTATATCACGTTCTAGAGGCAGTTGAAAATGCTAAATTTGTTAATAATATTTATATCACTGGTCTAACTGAATCAGAAATAGATTTTAAATTTACCAAACATGTGGAGTATCTACCAGGTGGTGGTGATAATACCTTTGATACACTATCAAGTACAATATATTACCTCTTAAAAAAGGAAAATCCACCTGAATTTATTTGTAATATAACAAGTGACATCCCTCTCATTACGTCGGAAATGATTGATAATACAATTGAAAGTATTGATTGGTCTTTAGATGCAGATGTATATTATACTATGATTTCTCGAAAGGCACTATATGATAAGTATCCTGATGTTCATAAAAAACCATTGTCATTAACCGATGGGGTATTTTTTGGTGGTGATGTCCATATCTTTCGTCCAGAGGCAATAATTGGCCGTGAAAGCTATTTACGTACTTTAATGGAACGAAGAAAGAAATTTGTTGGTATGGCTCGATTAATGGGTCCCTGGAATACCTTTAAATTTGCATTTAAGAAAACTTCAATGAGAGATATTACAAGGAAAATTTGGCAATTAATGGGTTTAAAATGGGCTATTGTTTTTGCTTATCCCGAGTTTATTATGGACTTGGATTATTTAGATGATTTGGAGTTATTCAAGACTTTATGCTCTGATAAGTCAAAATTAAATGATAATTTAATCAAAATAGATATTGTTATGCCATTCACGGATTTTGACAGTTTAAAACCAAAGATCAAACCTTTATAGATCAAATTGTAGTACTAAAATCTGAAATATTGTTTTTCCTATTTACTTGTGAAAAAAGCATACTTTTTAATTTAGTCAAATTACACATAAATTAGATAATGACATTATCAATTGAACAGCGTATTAACCTAATAAAAGAAGTAGGAGAGGAGATCATTGGATTGGATGAACTTAGTCCATTATTTGAGGAACGATTAAAGAATGATCAACCAATATATGCATATGATGGTTTTGAGCCATCTGGTAGTATTCATATTGCTCAAGGATTGCTAAGATCTATTAACGTAAATAAGATGACAAAAGCAGGAGTTAAATTTATATTTTATGTCGCGGATTGGCATGCAGCGGCCAATGAAAAATTCGGGGGAGATTTAGAGACAATTAAGAAGGTCGGTGAGTTTTTCATTGAGGTATGGAAGGCATGTGACATGGATTTAAACAATGTTGAGTTTAGATGGGCTTCTGATTTAGTCAAAGATGATAAATATTGGGAATTAGTATTACAATTAAGCTTGAAGACTACATTGAAAAGAGCACTTCGGACAACTCAAATAATGGGGAGAACTGAGGCTTATGAACTAAAATCATCTCAGATATTATATCCAATGATGCAAGCTGCAGATATATTTTACATGAAGATCGATATTTGTCAATTAGGGATGGATCAGAGGAAGGTAAATATGCTTGCTAGAGAGGTAGCAACAGTGGCTAATAGATCAAAACCAATTTCTGTTCACCACCACATGCTTGCAGGATTAAAAGAACCTCCTTCTGAGGAAATGGATACTGTAGAAAGAGCAATAGCAATGAAAATGTCCAAGTCAAATCCTGATAGTGCTATATTTATGTTAGATAGTGCTGATGATGTAAGAAGAAAGATCAAAAAGGCATGGTGCCCTGAAAAAATAATAGATCAAAATCCAATCTTAGAATACTGTAAGTATATTATTTTTGAAAAATTTTCATCGGTAATTATTGAGAGACCGGAAAAATTTGGAGGAAATTTGGTTTATGAAACTTATCTAGAATTAGAAAATGATTTCGGAAATGGAATACTACATCCTATGGATTTAAAAAAGGCAGTTTCTGTATATATTAATGAATTATTAGAACCTGTTCGATTACATTTTCAAACAGACACGAATGCTAAGAAATTAGCTGGTTTTGTAAAGAAGTTGCTGAAGTAATAGTGGTTTTATCCTACGAGAATATTTATTAGAGACAAATGCAATAAATTATGAATGTTTGAACAACACTCTCAAAATGCTAAAGGTTAATGCATTAACGTATTATTGGAAAGTTGTAAAATTTCCAGATTACGAATCTATAACAACATTCTGCGATAATGCCTATGAACAATTATCTAAAAATGAGAAATGCTACTTCATTGTTGATACTAAAGATGTAAAAACGAGATCTAATGCAGAAACAAAAGAATATTTGAAACAATTTATTAAAAAAGTAGACAATATAAAGTATGTTTATGTTATAAGTGGAAGAAATAAATTAATCAATACAAGTACCAATATGACATTAAAAATATTATACAAGAAGAATTTTAGAATGGTCAATGAGCTGTCTGAAGCATTAGATCATATTAACTCAATTGAAAAAAATACTGAATTAAATTCTTTGAAATAATTTAATTACCGCTCTTGAAAGTTTATTAGAAATTTTTTCTACAAAATTAGGATTAAATATAGTGTAATAATTATAAGTGGAGGGGCATAATCCGAATTTTTGTGTAATTTCACTACAGACTCCACAACCAACACAAGTAGTATCCATTTGTCTTATTGTACCTTTTTTTAATGGATTTATTGATGGTATTGCATTTTCAGAGGGACAACCTATATATCTTGTACAAGGCCAACATCCAGAACATAATTTCGGATCTACCTGTACTGATTTATCTACCCATCTCTTGTTTTGAGATAAGAGATTTGCCTTATACTTTCTTTGATGGCGTTGTTTTTCTAGCATACATTCTCCATCAGATACAATAATTTTCAATCCAGGGATAGAAAATGCTTCTTTGATTGATTTCTTCATCAAATCTATATCATATGAATCAATTGTTTTTATCCATGCTACTCCATGATTTTTGAAGATGCGTTCTAAATTTACTCTTTGTACTGGTTCACCACGCATGTTTTTTCCAATTCGTTGATCTTTTTTAGCATGGAAATCGAATAATGTTGCTGGATTTTCTTGATCTCCCGTCATTGCTGTATGATAATTTAGTAAAATAAATAGTAAAACATTTGCCTCACCCTTTTGTACTCCATGTTGATCATATAGCTTATTGAGGTTATTATGGATGACATTATCAATGTTTACCATACCTGAATGAAATAATGTTCCATCACCGAATACTGCAACAATTTGTTTTTCATACAAATTTGTCATACCCATCGCTACATTCAAGCTACTTCCCATTCCAGTACAAGAATCACTCATTTCAAAAGGAGGTAGTTTTGCCATGGTGTAACACCCAATATCAATTAATCGTATATATCGTTCATTTTGTTCTTCTTCTGATTTTTTAATTGCAGCAAAGACTGGCCTTTCTGGGCATCCTGTACAAAAGCTAGGTGACCTGGGTATGAGATTTGACATTATTTCTTCAACAGCAATTTTTGTTTGTTGCTCATGATATTGTATATATTGATCCAAAGATTTCCTGTGACCATTCAAATTTACCTGTTCTATGAAAAATTGTGAAATGGGATTAATCAATGTATCTGTAATTAGTATTTCTGTGTCTGGAATATATCCTTTTCCAGAGATTACTGATTTCTTTCCGAATATTTCAATTCTATTATTTGTATTATAAAGTAGATTTTTAACTTCCCTTTCGATATAATTAGGTGTACCTTGTTCTATGATAAATAATTTTTCTTTATTATTGGTAAATTCTATAATTTCGTCAGGAACTAGTGGGTATGTAACATTTAATACATACATGTCTATCTTTGATTTACCGGTTACTGAAGCTAACCCAAGTTCTATTAAGGTTGTAAATACTTGATTGAATATACCTCCATGGGTGATAATTCCAATATTATTGAATTCAGAGCCAATGTAAGTTCTATTCATTTTATTTTCTTTGATAAACTCAACTGCTCTTGGTAAACGATATTCATATTTCTCAATCGCATGTCTTTGGGTATCTGGTGGTATTGGAATTCTAGATAAATCTGGATTGAACATTTTTGATTTGTTTTTGATTGAAATCTTTGGTTCAGAATTATCTAATGTTCTTGCGGTACCCCACATATTTCCTGTATGAGATCTAAAAAGGAACATAACTGGAGCTGAACAATATTCTGATAACTCGTATCCAAGTCTTGTCAACTTGATGAAGTTTTCAGCCTCTCCAATTGGGTCAATTACAGGTAAAAAGAAACCCTCTCCATATAGCTGACTTTTCATTTTAACAGTAGTTGAGATACACTCTTCGTCTTCACCAATTAGAATCAATGCTCCTCCTTTTACCCCTGATGAAGCAACGTGAGACATAACATCTGATGCAACATTAGTTCCAACAACTTTCCAATTAGCAAAGCCTCTAATTTTATCATTAATTGATAAATATAGTTTTGTAGCTGCTGCAGCTTCGTTTAGACTAGGTTCAAAATAGATCCCATATTTATTCAACACCATGGTTTGGGAATCACTCAGTAGATCCATTACATTGGATGTAGGTGCACCCGGATAACCAGCTGCATAGGATATACCTGATTCTAATGATGCTTTTAGAAACATGATACCCATGTCTCCAGTAATTGTTTCATTTTGACCATTTAGTAGAGATTTTATTATGGATTCATTATAACTACGACCCAATCATTTCACCATGTTATATAATTAAATTTTAATTGAATATAATAAAAAACCTGAGCAAAGTCCAAAAATGATTATACGATTATTGGTGAAAAACGATCAAATAATCTTATTATTATTTAATCTTGAAGAAATTTCCCTCAATATCCCCTCTTATCATAATCATGTCTGTCATTTTATTCAACATTAATATTACATTTTCAATTTTATAATTATGCTCAGTAGCATATTTTTCAATATCAAAATCTAGATTTCCAGACTCTTTTTGTGTAATAAGTAAATCTTTCAAAACTTTTTCATCAGGATATTGATCTTGATATATAAGATAGTGAAGGTCTTTTATTCCATTTACATTTTTTAAACGTATTACCGGACCAATTTTTAGACTTAAGTTTCTATTATCAAGCTCAATATTTGGACCAATTTCATGCATATGAACTCTAATATCTTGTCGTTTTCGCAATCCATTTAGTCCCACTTTTACATCATCACCTTGGAAGATAATATGCTTCATTCCATGAAATCCAGATACTTGGTGCTCTGCATACACTGCTAGATGTTCTATGTATCGTTCTAAATTAAAGAATTTTGTGATAATTAATGATTTAACTCTAAATTCAGTTATTTCTCCAAATAGTGTTTTTACTAATAAATCCTTAAAGTTATTTGCTACTTGATCTTCATTTAGTTTTGATAATAATATTCCTTCATTTGGAAACCAATAAAAGCTATCTCTAGCATGTGGATTTGCGGTAAATTTATCCATATTACTTCTATAATTTTGTGTTGTTTTAACTATTAAAATTAATTCCGGATCTTCATTTAGAGTGAGTACAATTGAATTGTTTGGTAATATTTCATTTGCTTTTAATAAGGACTTTATCCTAGTTACATTAATTGCTTTTGGTTCTAATTGATATACCTTAAACCAGTTGTTAAAAAAATAGCTTAATTCTGAAATTGTCCAAACTTTTTTGAAAAGCTGGGATGTCCAAGTGATTTTATCTATTACTTCACTGATATTATCTGCTGAAAAATCGATACCATGTCTTGAAAGGTCTTCTTTTGCTAATTTTTCATTAAGATCTGCGAGGAGTAATTTTAATTTCCTTCGGACTTCTAAGGATATATTCACGTTTTCAATATAGTTTAGATATTAAATAACCATTTTGTTTATATTGATGAAAATTGAAAAATTAAATAGTATCATTCCAAAATTATGCTGGTATGAACATATCTCCTTCTATTTTGCCTTTCGCAGTTCCTTTTTTTATCATCATGGTAAGAATTTTTTCTAGGTTATCCTTTTCAACTCCCATGCTTCCTGCAAGAACTTCAATGTCGAATTTTACCTTTTCAGTTAGCTTTTCTTCAATTTGTAATTTCTTAGATTTTCCTTGGAATTCTCCTTTTGTTTTACCAACAGAACCTCGGATAGTTGCACCACATTTTGGACACTTCCAAATTGCCATTTGTGTTATCGTTACATTTCCATTGGAATCTGGCATTGGAGCAACAAAAGGCCATTCTTTGGTTCTATTGTCTAAATCTACTGGTGTGCCTACTTCAATTTCTAAACTACATTTTTTACAAACAATAGGTTTCTTTTTCTTTGCCATTGGTTATTTATATTAGTATTTGATTGAATATAAGGATGTATTTTTGAACATTAAAATTTGTTTTTCAATTAAGTTATATTTTAATATATTATAATAATTTTATTTAAGAGAGAATAGATTGATGAATTAGGTATTTATGAACAAGGCTTTAGTATTAATAGATATTCAGGAAGATTATTTTCCTGGTGGTAAAATGGAACTAATTGGTGCTGTTGAGGCAAGTCTAAACGCAAAAAAATTAATAGAGACATGTAGAATAAATAAAATTCCAATAATCCATGTTAGGCATATTTCCAAAAGCAAGAGTGCTTCTTTTTTCATTCCTGATACAGATGGCATAAATTTTAATAAGAATGTGTTACCATTGGATAATGAAATTGTAATTACAAAGCACTTCCCAAATTCTTTTAGGGAAACAGAACTAAAATCTCATTTAGATAATTTGGGAATAAAAGATGTTATATTTGCAGGTATGATGTCTCATATGTGTGTTGATGGTACTGTCAGAGCTGCTTTTGATTTTGGATTCACTTGTACAGTCGTTCAGGATGCATGTGCTACACGAAATTTATCTTTTGGTGAAGCAACTATACCTAGTGACAATGTGCATGGCTCTTTTATGAGTGCGTTATCAGGTACATATGCAAAAGTACTTACAACCAAAGAAATATTAGGTGATATCTAGATAGTAAAATAGTGTTATAAACCATATTTTTACTGTTAATAAAAATTTTTCAATTTTTTTTTTTCCTGTATCTTCTATAATTTGATAAAATAATTCAATTCTCTACTTTATGAAATTTTAATTGAAATTAATAGCTATTTGGTAGTTAATTCAAAGGTTTGAATTATAACTATAATTCTATTACAATATTACCTAATATCTCAACCTAGGTTTTTAATCTGAGTGAAATATTGTTGAATTAGAGCGATGTGTGTATTAAATGATAGTGGATATTGTATTTTGGATTAATATAATATTAGGAATTTTGGTTTTTATACCATCTATCGTGCTAATGAATTATTACAGAATATCAAATATTCAAGACTTTCAATTATTTTCTATGTTTTTCATTATCGCAAGTTTAGGGCTTATTTTTGGTTCTCTCGCATCTTTCTACGGAATTTTAATTTTTTATAAATTACATTGGTGGGCTTATAATATCGGTTTTTTACTATTATTCATTTACACAATGCGAATACATTGGTCGTCACCACCAATTCTACTTCGATTCAGTGGGTACATGTGGTTTGGTCTAAATATAATTTTAATTGGTTTTTGGGAAGAAATGATCCAACCAAGTAGATCACGTGTACTTTGGTTTGAAATGAATCGTAGTTTTTCTTCATATTATCCATCTGGTGCAGGAATAATTGTTAATGGTAGCATTATTTATTCATCTGCATATCATATTCTAAGTGATTTTCTATTTATTGGTGTTTCTCTCTTATTGACATACAGTCATATTAAAATTGTACCTGTAAAGAAAACATCTCGTGTGGAAACTGCAAGGAAAATATGGATAATCGCTTCATTCCTTCTTGCAGTTGCTTGGATTCTAACTTTACCTTTGAGTGGCTTTATGATGTTTTCAAAGTATATTGTGATGGTGTCAGCACTTATGGTTTTGTATATTAATATTAAAATTCCTGAGGCAGTTTTAATTTCTCAATATCAGATTGCCCGTGTGATTGAGTTATACAAAGTTATAAAGATTGAGGATAATTATCCTAAATATTATTCAATTAGAAGTTTAAAAAGGTATATTGAAAGTGTTTCAAATGAATAAATAAAATATTAAGCTGGAAATGGCATTCAAAAGGATTAGAATTCCTTAATAATTGATTCAGAATCTTCTAATGTTTCAAGCGTTTTGGGGTTATAATCATTTCAGATAATATTATTTAATAACTACCTTCATCGATTATATAATAATTATAGAAAATGCTAGTGTATTTTCCTCTATATATTAAGTGTTAGTTAACAAATTCTTAATAACTTGAAAAATTAATTCGTATTTGTGGCTGAATTTGATCCTTTAATATCAGGTAAATGGTTAACATTTTTATATTGGTTTTTTATAATACTTGCAATTGGTAGTGTAATTTGGTATTTTATGTATTTAACTTCATCAAAAAAACGTATCGCAAAAACTACTGCATTTGGTTTTATTATAACCAGTACACTCCTTGCCTTTGCTATTCAAATGATATTGGTAAAAGAAGAAATAATAATATTATAACTTATTTTCTAAGTCCATTTGGATTAGGTATTGTTTTCAACTATATAGTTGTACATCTTAGTATAAATTTCAACAGCTCTATCTGATGTTTTCGCCCCACGAATCGTTGCTACTCCTGATTTCATTAAACTAACACCAACGCTTTCTATATTGATGGTAACATAACTTTCACCTGAAACTGCAATATGCCATTTTTGCTGCAATTTTTGTTTGACAGAGGTAAAATCCCATATAAATTCCCAATTTGGTGCAATAATTTGTGTATCTCTTCCACATAGAGATGTAACTAGTGCATGACCGTAACTACCTATTTCTTTTTTTCCTCTTGTAATTTCTCCTTCTTTTCCTTTATCAAGGTCATTATTGGATAAAGTTCCGCATATTTTACAATCTTTACGTTTAGCAAATTTTATTTGTTCAAATTCAAGGGTGTTTAAATCAATATACAACATTTTATCTTCCAATTCTGATTTTTGATTTAATAGTATTTTGACACCTTCAGTAACTTGTATTCCTGTTGCTATTTGTAATATCGCGGGATGTACTCCGATGATTTCACAAGTTTGTTGATTATCATCCTTTACTCCTCCTAATATACATTCTAAACACGGTTTATCATTTTTATGAGTGAATGTCATGATATTTGCATTTTCTCCAATTGAGCCTGCAAATATGTATGGAATTCTATGAGTAAACGCTGCTTGAAATAAGATTTTTCTTGTTGAGAATCTATCTAATCCGTCTATTACTAAATCTATATCTTCCAATAATTGATTTACACTCAATGCATCTAATTTAGTCGCATGAGCATCAATTGTAATTAAGGGATTTCTGTTGATTAATTTATCTTTGGCCACATCAACTTTCGCTTTTCCAATATCAGTATCTGAATATAGACGTTGCCGGGGTAGGTTGGAAACTTCTACAACATCAAAATCGACTATTCTTAAATAACCTATTCCTATTGCGCTTAAGAGGTCTGCTGACATTGTGCCTAACCCTCCCATTCCTGCAATTAATACTTTTCGTAATTTTAATTTGTTTTGATTTAATTTTCCGATCGATTTTAAGGGGTAATGTCTTGAAAATCTATTATCAAAGTAGTCTTTTGAATTTTTAATAATTTAATTGTAAATTAAATGTTCTTAAATTTATTAATAGCATTATATTTTGGTTATAAATATTAATAACAAATACTGTTAATTTACAACTCAATATCTAGTCCATCATAGGCTAGATATAATGGTGCTTTAATTAAATCTTTATCTCTTTCTACTGAATAACCATAATGTGTGAGGTAGACTTCTTTATTTTTGGGTATATCTGCATTTAATAAATCTTGAAGTGTAGTGTGATCTGGTATTTCAAAACCGCTTGAAGACGCTTCAGTGATGACTATATCACATTCAAGAAGCGATTTGAAAGATTCCTTATGAAATGCTGTATCTCCAGTGTAACCAATAGAAAAATTTTCAATAAATATTTTCTGCATTCGACCATTTCCTGAATGTATTGCCGGTAAGGTTGTTATTTTACCTTTTGGTATTTCGAATGTTTCATTTTCTCCAAATTCATGAATTCGATAAAGTTTATTGATATGATTTGAAACTTCTTCATTATAAAGAATTCTTGTAACTTCCAACAATTTATCATACAGTCCAATTGGTCCATAAACATCAACCGGATTCAATCTTTTTAATACATAGTAATCTTCTAGAGCAAATTGAGGTAATGCAAGATAATGATCTGGATGAAGATGAGAGATTATTATTACATCTATATCAAGTAAAGTGAGATTTTTTTCTTGGAGAGCTATCATTGTGTCTGGTCCACAATCAATTAGATAATTTAAACTCGCTTCAACCAAATAAACAGATCTTCTTCTAGCCTTTTCAGCAAATGCATTACCTGTTCCAAGGAATGTTAAGATGTTCATTTTGAATTAATTCCTAATAAATATCGGTTGTATTATTTACTTATAAAAAGAATTATTCATATTATGTGTTTATTATACTAATTAAGATATTGTAGGTATATTAAGTAATTTTTTATTCATTTATAATTCTCAAATAATTAGATATTTTTTATAATTGATTGAATAACTTTGCCAATAATTAAATTTAGTTGCATTGATAGACGATTATGGCTCTCCTTTTCTATCAGTCATCAATTTTATTTTTATTTATTACATTATTCATTTGCCATATAAATTTTAAAGTTCTAAAACGATCTTTTAGTACACCTTTGGCTAATATATTGTTAGGTACATTAGGTTCATCAATTTATTTAGTTCTTACTATACTACCTTTGTTAATATTTCACGATATTTCAACTATTGACACTTATAATAACGCGATAGTAAACAAAAGGACTCCTCTCTTTTGGATATTGATATTGATTTCACTATTTAGTGAGGCAACTAGATTTCTCGCCACTAAAAATGAAAAATATACGTTGAGAACAATAAATGGAATGGTTGTATTTGGTTTAGGGTGGTCTATAGTTGAGTTTTTTGGTAAATTTCTCTGGTTTTTTGAGAATACTGATAATTATATGAGTAATTTCTTGTTACTATTTACATTTATTTTACTATTCAATGTTGGTGTTTCAATAATTATTATTAGAGCCGAAGAAAACACACGATTTGTTATGTTTACTGCTTTCTTAAAATTTTTCATTGAAATGGCAATTTACGGTGGATTTGGATATGTAAATGATTTTAGTCTGGTCTTTTCTAGATTGTATTTTATGTTGTTTCTGATTTATTTACTTGTTTTGTTAAGTTTAGTAACCAGAAAACCTATTTCCAGCTCGAAAGTTGTTAGTACTACTTAGTTACATTGTATTTAATATATAGAAGGAAATCTCTTCTATAATGAAGATATCAATTAACTTGTTTTTATTCGATCCATTTCCCATATTTTTAATTTCTTGATTCTTAGTTTCTATCCAGGTAGAGTCATACTCACTCTTGTTTTGTAATTTTGTATTAATTTGCATAATAATTATATTAATTATTTCTACTGGGGTCATTCGGTGATCTATTAGCTTAAAGTATATAGATTTAACCAATTTTTGAATATTAATTAACTTTTCTTCATTGGTTTCAAATCTCTTTACTCGATTGATATTGTCTACAAATACATCCCATAAATAATCAATTTCTTTATTGATACCTTCTTTTGAAGTATCTACTTCAATTTGTCCAAGTTTTAGTTTAATTAGAAGCAGAGGCAATTCTGTTTCAATTGCTTTAATTTGGGTAATTTCATAATCAATATTATCCCCTTGTGAACTTATTATATTATGGATGGTGTTGTTGAATTTATCCAATACTCTTTTAGTAACTTTTTGATTATAATTTCCACCTTTTAAAACCACAGAAAGTACTCCAATTGCTGCTTCAAAAGTGTCTTCTTCAGGTCTATCATATAATGACAGTATTACAAATTCTTTGAATTTCGATATATCATTTAAATCAGCAAAATTGAACCTGTTCCAACCAATTTGATCTATGAACTCCTCAGGGTCTATTTCATCATGTTCACGATTACTGGTTCCATGAATATTCTTTGAAAGTTCTTTTTGCAGTAATATTAAAGTCATTAATGTGGAATTTGTGTCTATACTGAGTGTTTCTTTATTGAGTTCTGAATTTAATTTATTAAAATTTATTTTAGCAGATTCATGTATTTGGGAATCACTTGACAATTCTAAAACTTTTTCAAGCTGAGTTAATTTTGATTTTAATAGTCTCTTTGCACCGTTAAACAGATCTTGACCTCTTTTTGGAAATGTGTTGAGTATCGCACCTACAAATCTAGGGATAATATCATCATTTTTAGCGTAATCGTGATTTTCCTTCCAAAATTTAATTAAAGTTTTTACATAAAGATCGCTAATATGTACTAGTTCATAGAGATAATATGCATAATCATCTAAATTTGCCTTTCCTGAATTCCATATGATATCCTCTAAGGTTATTAAACGGGTCATATGGTCTTTAATATAATCATAATATTGAATCCTAAGAAAGGTAATCCAACTGCCTTCTTCTATTGCAAATCTCATTTGATATGTAGGAATATCTGGAATGCCTATATTGTTTTCATTTAATCTCTCTTGTTCAATTATATAATCTTCCTTGATTATATTTTCTGGTATATTCCAATATGCATGAATTATTTCGATTGCTTTATTAATTGTACTATCTTCATAACTAGTCTCTTTTTTTGTATTTGCAGAAAATGCTCTATCAAATTTTGTAGTAATTTCTCCATATATTTGATTGAATATATGTTGATATTTTTCTATGATTATTTTGTGATCTGTGTTGTCGATGAGTATCCCTCAAGTATTTACTACTATACCATAATATATCAATTGATACTATTAAAATCTTCTTTGTCAATTATTCTATTAAATTTTCCTTATTGTATTGATAAATTTCAATTTAAATAAAAAAAATTAAAATTCTGAATAAAATATAATATTAGACAACAAAGTAAATTAACATCAAAATGGCATATTCCTTAGATAGTATTTGGCTGAAGATTGGGATGATGATGGTAAGGCAAAACACCTAAAAATTCCAGGTATTGCATTACCAAATCTTAGGGATATGAAAATTCAATTTATCGGATTAATAGAATTTGATCTATTTTTAGGTCCAGTTGTACATTTAAATGAAATATCTCGTGGATCATCTTATATTGATAAATTACGAAATTATCAGACATTATCTGAAGTCTATGCAGGTTTGGCTAGG
>JAOUKW010000550.1 GCA_029882335.1 Candidatus Heimdallarchaeota archaeon
TCAGAAGATGAAATTAGTATTTTTCGTTATGACCCAGATGGAAATACTGATATTACCTCTGTTCTCTTAATTTCATGTGTTCCTGGTAGTGATTTAGAATTAATTAAAGGAATAGGTTCAATAGCAATAAAAAAATCTAGAGCAAATCCTGAAATAATTGGTAGGGAGTTATCTCTTGGCTTACGTGAGCAATTCAAGAGCAAATTAAATTATAAAACCAAGAGTAAAGAGAATAAACTGAAGATGCTTTATAAAGGTCAACCCGATATGCCTCTTAATAATACTGTTATAAAAGGAATAATCTCGATTGATTTTAATACAAATACTGCAGATTTCAGAAATTTCTCTAGTTGGATAGATGGTATTGAAATATTACCCGAACAATTCTTAAATTTTATTGATTTACAGCTAGAAAGTATCATACCAAATAAAATCACATCTTTTATATACAAGGGGATTCAATTAATTGGTACAACAACTGAAAATTGTAAGTTTTTCGTTTTTATTCATTTAAGTAATTTAAATGTGATTGCATTAAAGAAAATTAGTGAATGGTTTGTTGCCTATGTTGATATACTTAGTAAATTAGGTAAATTTTCTAGTACAAATGATATAAAACGTAGTCTAAACCTCTTAAATGATGCACAAAATAGAGATACCGAGATAAAGTATTTTCAGAATTACTTAAGAATGGTGTTGAAAGGGAATAAAATTTATCCCGCTATAATACATGAAAATTCTTTTGAAATTGAATTACCTAATTATATAAATAAAGATAGTTGGAACTTTTTGAAAAATATGGATGGGGCTAAATCTCTAAATGAATTATTAGACCATACCGAATCTTCATCTATTGATATTATAACTATGATCGAATGGTGCAGAGTCCGAAATTTAATGAATTTATTAGAGAAATAAAGTATTTCAGTTACAATTTTTTAAAAGATTAACTGAAAGTATAAATTCAATCCGGTTTTCATATTATTAGATTAATGCAAGTTAAATTTCAAGATCCTGTAAAACAATCTAGACTGATAGCAGTAACACTGTATTATAATTGGATTAAGAAGAATAATATCACTGATTATATGGATAATCTTGAAAACCTTGAAACTATATTTTATAACAAAAGATGGAATATTGATTATATTTTCGTTATTGAAAAAATTTTTAGTTATTTAGTAGAACATGAAATATTATTGATTGGCGGGGGTATGTATGGGATAAATAAAGAAAAGATTTCTGATATCAAATTATTGGAAGAATTGAATTTATTGGAGTACCAAAAACACCCAACTTTACAATTTATAGAGTATGGTTTAAAAATTTTGGAAGAACTTTTAGAAGGTGGGGTTGGTGGTTGGAATATGCAAAAATATGGTTTCCTTTTTGAAAAATCATTAACTCAGAATGTATATGAGTATATTTTAAAAGATCTGTTAAGTTTTTTACTAGAACAAACCAATAAGACTGATGAAGAGGTAGTTGTGGTATTGTATGGTGTTTTTATTCATCATATAAGTAGAGAATTAGTATTACATCTTCCATCAAATGTAAAATTTTATAATATCGTCTCAGAAGATGAATTTTTTGAACATCATATATCAATTGCAGAATTAAAAAATGTATATACTTCATCTAGACGGTATTTATATCAGAAATCAGATGTCCGGATAAAAAATGTTGATATCATCATCACAACCAACTCTCTAGGATTTGGTAGAAATGTGAATACTGAATTACGTTATTTAAGCGAACTAAGTAAATTTAATACTGTATTATGTGGTTTATTTAATTTTGATAATAAAAGCTATATCGGTTTTGAGCCCCTTTTTCCAGTTCATGATCTATACAAAGGTATTTTTGGCGATGCGAATATATTTAACTTATTTACCTCGAATGGATTCTCCAAACCGACTCTAATCGGAAAATATAATATGCTTTACTTTTCAAAGAAATATAGTTGAACGAGACAAACCTAGAAATTAATGAATTTAATCGAAATAAATGGAGATTAGAGATTTCTTTGCTAATAATCATTTCTGCGTTGATTTCAGGTACTTTATATATCTACCAAAATTACATCATGGAACCTATAGAAAATGATCCTTTAAGGATATATCCATCCTTGATTAGGATGATACGAATGTTATTAGTTTATGTTTTTCCATCTTATTTATTTGTACGTAGATACGGTGGTTCTTTAAGAGATATGGGTATCCGATTTCCTGAAAAATATGCTTTCATTAGTTTAATTGGAGGAATGATGATTTATGTTGT
>JAOUKW010000373.1 GCA_029882335.1 Candidatus Heimdallarchaeota archaeon
AGGGGTGAACCCATGGATATACCATAGGTTGGCATGATATTTCTGGAATTTGCTCTGCTCTCAATTAATGAGGAAAATCTTTCTTGTACTTCAGCTATGTTCATCATAATAATCACAATGTAGTTGTTCTAAATGATCATACACAAGACTAGTATATATATTATCCTATTATCTAATCAAAATAAAATAAATTTAATCCATTAAAATTTCTTGTGGACAATTAGATAAATAGTTTAATTAATGTATTCTGTATTAATAGAGGTCATTATGGCGTATTTTCCAAATGTTCCATAAGAAGCATAGGGGGGATAGTGTTTCCACTGGAATTATACGCAATTTTTTTATTATAAATTTTGAATAGGGATGATAGATATTAACTAAAATAACAAATTGTTTTTAATACATTGAGTATATTAACATAATTAATTTATCATCCAATTTTACTAAAGATACGTATTTTTTATTTCCTCATGATGGAGATCTATTTTGTTAGCACTAATTTGAGGTTACCATTTCAAAATATTGATCTGCAAATAATTGTGATCTGGGAGAGTATGGTATGAGTGAATTTAGTTTTTCCTTGGGAGATACATAAGTTGAATATTCTAAATTATCTATTTCTTTAGATTCTTTGATTAATTCTGCAATTTTAGTGATGACCCATCTTTCAAGTTCAATATATTGTTCTTCTTCATTGAAATCATGAAGATTATCATCAAATTGAAAAGATGGTTGCTCTTTATTTTCCTGTAGATTGAGTAACTCATCAACTTTTTCATTTAATTGGGGATTAATTTTATCTAGGATCATATAGATCCAATCTTCAAAGGGTAAATTATTATCTGTCACTAATTATATATTCTCATACTTATTTATTAAGTCTCTCTGAAAGTGGTAGGTGAAACTATTATTCAGATATGGTATTCCAAGACTTGAAATGATGAATCATTACATGTCTTGAATGAAACTAATAACAATCATTCATATCAGGCTTCAATTCTTCGAAATAATTAATGTATGTTGAATTTTTTGATATTAGTACTTGTTTATAGAATTTTCATCGAGTTATGATGAACCATGATTACTATTTGTTTAATTAAATACCCATTATGTCTCTTGCAACTTGCCATGATTCTTCATCAACTATTTTTAATTTAGAAACAGCATCAGATAGTGCTACAGATTGAATTTTAGTTCCTTTCAAAGCAGGCATCATTCCAAATTTCTTGTCATTGGATAATTCAATTGCTTTCAATCCCAATTGTGTCGAGAGTACACGATCAAATGTGGTGGGTGAACCACCTCTTTGTACATGACCTAGTGTAATCGCTCTTGTTGGAATGTTTAAAGTCTTAGTAAGTCTTTCAGCAATTTGTTTACCAATTTCTAGTTTTTCTAATCTAACATGTCCAAACTCATCAGTCTCTGCATCTACATTCTCGGTATCCTCAAATCCATATCCCTCTGAGACCGCGATAATTCCCCAAGTATTACCTTCACTGTATCGCTTCTTGATTAGATTCGACATTTGTTCAAAAGAAATTTGATATTCAGGGATTAAAATTACATGAGCTCCGGTGGCTATTCCAGAATGTAGTGTCATCCATCCTGCATGTCTTCCCATTACTTCCACCACAATCACTCTATCGTGTGATTTTGCCGTTGTACTCAATCGATCCATAGCTTCAGTAGCTATTGTGATGGCTGTATTAAATCCAAAAGTGTAATCAGTAGCAGCTAAATCATTATCAATAGTCTTTGGTACTCCAATCATTGGAAATCCTTCATTTGTTAGTTTATTGGCAACACCAAGGGTATCTTCTCCTCCAATTGCAACTACACATTCAATTCCATTATTATTTATTGTTTCTTTGATTAATTCCAAACCATTATCAATTTTTAATGGATTTGTTCTTCCAGATCCAAGTATAGTTCCACCTAGATCAATTTGATCTAGAATCTGATCTGTTATATCTACAGTGATATTTTCAAGCAAACCTTTCCATCCATTTTTAAACCCAATTAATTCATGTCCTAAAAGTTTACATTTAATGTAAGCTGCTCTGATTACTGCATTCATCCCTGGTGTATCTCCACCACTTGTTAATATACCTATTTTCATTGAATATGGTTCCTTAGATTTTCTTATTAAACTAATTTTTTGTTGATATCAATAATTTTGGATTATTTGAAGATCATGAAAGACTCTTCATTTAGTTAGTTGTTTTTTGAGTAGTAATTATTATAATTATACCAAAATGTATTTTGTATGTTGTATAAGAGTGATTTATACATTTATTTTAGAGATATTGATACATTTACCATCTGAAAATTGTAAATCAACTCCTCCACATCTATTTGATGAATTTCCAAACTGTTTATAATCAAAATTAGGAAAAAATACAATTGTACTTAATTCAAGTACTCCACCATGAGAAATTAGTAAAATGTTTGCATCTTCTGTGGTACAAGCTTTCAACTTCACTTGTATTAGGTCTCTGCAATTTATTCCAAATTCATAAATATTCATTTTTGGAATATTCAATAAAGTATTCTTGGTATGTTGTTCCAATAAAGTTGGGATTTGTCTTAGAAATTAATTGATCTGCATCTGAAAAATCAATTGTTTGATTTATTGTATATCCTATTGCTACTGCTGTTTCGATACACCTTTGGCTAATACTAGAAATAACTAGATCAAATTCATTATACTTCTTTCCCATCTTTCTTGCTAAATTAATACCTTCTTGATTCAAATGTTTTTCATTGTTTGATCGAATTGAGTGTCGTAGGTGTATAACTTGCATTTTTGTTATTTTCCTTGTTTTTCAAAATCAGCTATTTTTTTATTTTTACATGATATTGACCTATAGTTACCATATTATCGCTTTCAAGGAAGTATTCTTCAACTTTATAGAAATATCCTTTTTCAGTATTGTAAATATTGATGATATTTATGGAATTCCCTTTCGCAGTGGTAATATTTTTACTGGAAACAGTTCCTGTATTTACAAATACTGTATCATTAATTTGCCAAGATCCTGATCTGTTTTTTGCACCTGTTAAAACTAGATTGATATTATTCTCTACTAATAATGCTAATAAATCACCTGCATCTTCAAGTTCTGATTCATGCTTTGTCTTTGGTAGTGGAATGATAGTATGATGAAATGCAATTAGACCAATCTGATCAATGCCTTTTAACTCATCTAAAAGAAGTTTACTTCTACTCCTACCAAGTCTACCAATTTTCTCATCTAATATGCACGAATTAAAACCAAGAACCTTTACGTTATCATTTGAATAATCCACATTTGGAGAACCTATGTATTTTGGAAATAATTCATAACCCAATGGGAAGTAGTCTCTTGGTCCAGGAACCACGATCAATGGTTTTTGTATTTGAGATAGGAGCGATTGTGCCATGACAAATTCTTCTGGATAAGAACTAGCAGTTACATCACCACAATGAATGACGATATCACACTTATGGAGTGAATTAATGAATTGTACTGCCTTTGCATAGTTTTCTTGAACAAAAGAACCATGAGAAAAATCTGTATTTCCCATATGCACGATAGTTGCTTTTAATTCTCCTAGTTTACTGGGTGCTTTTACGGTTTTAAGAGTTCCATCGTATTTATTGATTATGCTTTCATTATCTTCGTTTAGAAGTTGAACATCCACTTTAGCCTTGGTTTGTTCATCATTTATTTCTATTAATGTGATTGAATATTCTTCATGATATCTGGTTTTTTTACATGACATAGTACCACAATTGACAACCAAAGTATTAATGTCTCCGTCTGTTAGCTTATATACATTAGAAATATGTCTGTGTCCATTTAGCACAAGATCAATATTACAATCCATTATTGCTTTTATTGTATCTCCTGCATCAACCAGTGCGCTCCTTTCTCTACCCGTGAATTTAATCGGTAGAGATTGATGGTGAAAGACTAAGATTTTTAACCATTCATCATCAAGTTCCGAAAATTCTTCATAAATTCTTTCTATTGCTTTTTCGCCCATTCTTCCTTCGTTTCTATCTGGCTCATTAGAATCCAATCCTAATATCTTTACTTTTTTCTCTAGATCTGTTTTCACAAAGTATCTGGGACCAATATATTCTTCCCACAAAA